>JBJXFC010000371.1:0-7694 GCA_046153915.1 Flavobacteriales bacterium | reverse complement strand
CTATGTCTTGACCATATGATAAAATTGTTGTTAACACTAAGGCGAAAACTAAAAGAAACTTCTTCATTTTTATTTGAATTAAATTTTTGTTGCTATTCCTCATGATGTTCGGAATACTCACTGTTTTTTTTATATGGTCGCTGGTCTCCATTTTTATTTTTTGTTTTCAATCGTAACTGTCAAGAATTGTCAAACCAAATTGACGATGGTTCTCGTGTCAGTTCGCTGTGTCGTCTTTAAACTTGCCCATAACGTGTTTATTTGCGCCTAAATTACGCGGGTATCATGCCAAAAATAGTAGGTTTACGCATGTTTTGTTCGTTTTTGTTTAAAGAGAAAGATCTTCAAATGGACTTCGCAAGGCAGCCAGTTTTGTTGCGCTGACATGGGTATAGATTTCTGTAGTTTTTGAACTTGCATGACCCAAGAGCTCCTGGATGTAACGCAAATCAGTGCCCTTCTCCAAATGATGTGTTGCAAAACTGTGTCGAAGAGAATGGAGAGTAGCGTTGGGTTTATTAATTCCTGAGCGCTCCAATGCTCTTTTGAAAACCTGTTGAAAACTGCGGGCATGGTATGGCTTGCCTGGTTCCTCACCTTCAAATAAGTACTTCAGCGGCTTGTTCTCCTTCCAATATTCGCGCAATTGATCAAGCATCTTGTCTGGCAATGGCACCATCCTATCCTTTCTGCCTTTTGCCATCTCAATGATGAGGATTTTCCTGGAACTGTCAATATGCCGTGGTTCCAATTGCAGCAATTCTCCACTCCTTAAACCACAGCAATAGGTCAGCATTAACATGGCGCGGTGTTTGCGATTAACACATGCCAATAAAAGCGAACTAACTTCCTCTTTACTTAGCACCACAGGTAGCTTTTTGTCACTCTTGGGTACAATCAATTTCCCCAAATGCAGTCTCCCGTTTAAAACATTTTCAAACATGTTTTTTAACGCATTGATGTGCATCTTCTGATAGGATATGCTGGTTTTGCGCCGAATGAATTGCTCATGGAAAAATTGATTGACGTCTTCATTGGTAATTTCTGTCAGAGACTTGTTTCCCATCTCTTTCAGAAATAGACCGGCGGAATGAAGATAATTGCGCTTGGTGTGTTCACTTAACCTTTTTATATCCATATAGTGCCTGAAAAGTCTGAGGTCTTCCTCAAGTGTTAATCGTTCGGGTGGTTGGCGGTAGGAGGGTAGCACAAGGCCAAATTCGCTTGACAGATACTGTGCGTTTGCCTCTGTTGGCGATACTAACCAAGATCTTTCTTTGCCATTCCAGATGGCTTGGCAATGCTTTTTGAGTTTGTCTGAAATGACCAGATTAAATTTGAATCGGAGGGCCCAGAGATCTTTGTTTTTGATACGCATTTCGCGCACTTCAATATGGGCCGCATCACCAGGAGTAGGAGTGATTTTCGACATGGGAGAGTAATTTTTGTTATGACAATAATAATGCATTTTCGAATTATTTCCATTCTCGCCCTTTTCCTGAAAGGTTTTCAAAGGAAATTATATGTTGTTGTACCATTCTTTCTCGCCGACGTGCAGCCCGGGTGAGGGATAGTAGCGGATAGCAACCTTTACGCAGAGACGCGATGCATCGCGTCTCTGCGTAAAGGTTGCTAGTAGCGGATAGCCCGACCCCGCGCACGAATGCTTTTCGTTTGGCAAACTCTCCATTGCGCGGGGGCACCCCCAAAAAGAGAAAAGAACATCGGGCACCACCTTTCTTTTCTGAACAAATGCAACAATTTGGTGTTTTATTGGGTCATCTTATTGTATGTTTAAAATACGTCTGTGCCTCCCAATATTGCTGATTGTTTTTGCATCTCATGCCCATGCGCAATTCATCAATGGCGACTTTCAATCCAATTTTGGATACGGTTGCAATGCCGGCAACAATTGGTCTTTTGACTCCAATCCAACGAACTATTGCGAAATCACCGACATTTTTCAACCCGGCAACTGGTGGATCGATCTTACACCCTGCGGCGATTTCGGAAATGGTACCTGGGTAGAACAGGATGTAACCACCGTCGCAGGTGCCTGCTATACCGTTACCATGGACATTGCCAGCTACTGCGGTTGGGATGGCAGCGACTCGGGTATCTACCTCGAAGTGGATGGTGTGCAAATTGGCGAGCGGATTTTCAACGATGTTTTCTCCTGCATTCCCGGAACCCTCGGCTGGGGTACTTTTACCTCAGACGTTTTTACAGCAACTTCGAATACTACAACTATCCGATTTATAGGTGAGGGGAGATGTTCTGCCATCAGCGATCCGCTGCAATGTTCTCCGCTGGGTGGTATCGGAAATCCGGGCGTAATTGGTTTGGACAACATCATCCTCAACCAGGTTTCAGATTCGCCGCTTGCCATCAATGCCTTGCCAGACGTAAACCTGTGTGACAACGAAACAGCGACAATTGGACAAGCAATCGACAACGCATCGTACCTGTGGAGCACCGGCGAAACCACCGCACTTATTGACGTGGATGAACCCGGAGAATACCGCGTAACGATTTCTACAGAATGCGCAGTGGTAATGGATACCGTTGTGGTGCAAGTGGCCGAAAGTCCACTGCCATTCGATCTTGGAGAGGATCAGCAATTTTGTGGCGACTTTGAATTGACGCTCGATGCAGGAACCAGTGTCAATTGGTCTACCGGTGCAGTGGCATCATCTATTGTAATAAGCAGTGGCGGTGTTTATTCAGCAAGTCTCACTAATTTTTGTGGAAGTGTAAGCGACGAAATTGCAATTGAACAAATTGAAGAACCTCTGGAATCATTTGAATTGGATGTGTTGTTGTGCGAAGGAGAAACTGTAGTTCTCACAGCACCTTCCGAGGACGCTCAATGGTCCACCGGTGCATTGGGTTCTGCTATTGTCGTTAATACAGGAGGCGACTACTCTGCTGCGGTAAGCAATCTCTGCGGAGATGGTCTGTATCAATACCATGTAACGACCGATCCATGCGGCTATATTTTTTATGCGCCCAATTCTTTTACTCCCGACAACGATGGATTGAATGACACCTGGCATCCCGTTCTGGAGGGTGAAGTAGATAATATCAGCATTGCCATTTTTAATCGTTGGGGTGAAGAAATTTGGAACACAAATCGCACCGACATTCACTGGACGGGACAAGTTCGCAGTGGCAACTACTATGCACCAGACGGCATCTACATCTACCGCGCCGAAATTGCACTCAACTCCGTGGTGACAGAATATACGGGGCATATTGTGATGATGCGCTAGTTTTTTGCGTGTTGGAAATTCATTACGTGAGATAGTTGGTTGGCATGAACTGGTTCATGCATGTCTTGAGAAAATGTTGCCCTGCGAGTTTAAAGTAAAAGGAACAAGCTCTATAGTTGAGCAACAAGCGCAACTGTACCATTTCATTATTCCTTCTGAAATGTTAGCTCAGCCTAAAAAAAACAAACCCGGTTTAGTTCACAAGAAGCCTTTTACCGACTAGAGTGCCGTCTTGCATTTGCACTTCAACTAAATAAATTCCGGATAAAGTGCGTAGGTCCAATTGAATGATTTCCGAATAATTGTAATTCTGATAGAAAATGGTTTTACCAAGCGCATCGATTACTCTAACATTCGCCAGTCGGTGTGATTCTGAACATTGAATGGTAGCAATGCGATCGCATGGATTTGGGTACAAATCAAAATCAGAATAAGCGTTGTGTTCAGTGATTCCAATACCGGGCTGTTCGATGCGTTGAAGAAATATGTCGTAGTTGCCTGTTGACGTGAGCACTTCTGAACCTATTCCAGGATCGAAATCTACACTGCCGAAAAACCAACCGGTTGTATAAATTGTTCCTTCCGAATCTACGGCAATGCTCTGACCACGATCTCCATCGAAAGGAGCGGAGCCACCCATACTCAAAGACCACACATAATTTCCGGAGTCATCAAACTTGCAGATAAAAATGTCGTCATTGCCAAGCGAAACAAGATTCGCAACTTCACTCCCAGGATTAAAATCCACCGTGTTCTGAAAGAAGCCGGTTACATAGAGTCCGCCGTAAGAATCGAGCGCGATGGATTGGCCCCATTCTACCATGGATGCGCCGATTGTTTTTGTCCAGATAAAATCACCTGATGCACTGAGTTTGTTGATGTAAATATCCTGCTCGCCCTGTGAAGTATAATTCTGAACGCCGCTATTCGGATCAAAATCTGTAGTACTTTCAAATCTACCGGTAGAATAAATGTTTCCATCATTATCCGTTGCAACAGAATATCCAATATCATATCCGGTTGAACCAAATTGTTTGGCCCAAACAAGATTGCCGTCGTTATCCAGTTTGAGAATGTAGATGTCCATGGCGCCAACAGAGGTGACATTTGATATCCCATTTCCAGGATCAAAATCCACAACACCCCAAAAATATCCGGTCGTAGCAACGTTTCCGTTGGGGTCGACTGAGATTGACAATCCGACGTCATTTCCATTGCTACCCGCACTTTTCGCCCATACGAATTGTCCTTCAGAATCGAGTTTACAAACAAATAAATCATCCGAAGAACTAGTGGCTGTCAAATCGAATACTCCTGATCCCGGATCGAAATCGCAGGTGTTTTGAAATCTTCCTGTGACATAAACACTTCCGGTGTTGTCAGTTACAACATCATACGCTTCGTCTGTGCCAGTGCCGCCTATTTGTTTGGCCCAGAGCATTTCGCCATTTGCATTTAATTTCACAACAAAGGCATCGTCAATACCTGCTGATGTGAGATTGTAAGTAGATGTAGTATCGGGGTCGAAATCAGCCACACTTAAAAAATTACCTGCGACATAACAATTGCCTTCAGCATCGGTGCAAAGTGCCTGACCGTTATCGAAGTCGTCTCCACCAAAGCCAATGGCCCAGATGAGGTCGCCATCTGCATTTAATTTTTGTACAAAAACATTGCTCGCCTCATTGTTGGTTATGTAAAATTCGGAATCTTCAGCCGGATCAAAGTCGGCGGTGTAGCGAAATGTTCCCGTTGTAAAGACATTGCCGGTAAGATCAGTAGCTACATCATGACCTTCATCCTGAACAAATGAACCTGAGTTGATAGCCCAATCGAATTGTTGTGCGAGAGTGTTCACTGCAGAAAATAAAACAGCAACGAATACAAAGATGAATTTTTTCATGTGTTGGTTCTGGTTAGAATGAAGTTCAAACAAATGTATTGTAGCAATGGAGTAGGATGATGTTTAAAAAGGCCATCTATACCTAAAGGCAGGTGGGATATTATTTCTGTTCTTTTAGATTCCTCGTGTAATTGATTAAAATCATTTACCTTATAGACCATTTTTTCACCACAAGTGAAGCAGAACTCCTGCGTCGTACGCTTCACTTCGGGAGAGACTCAGAGAGAGCGAAATATATTTCGCGAAGGAGGCAACACAGAGAGATTTCGTGAATTTGAATTCGAGAAATATTCAATTTGAATTCGAAAACATTTCGCATATCGGGATGCCCCTGACTGCCTTCAAGCAGGCCCGCGATTTCTCCCTTTAGGGGTCAGGGGTAAAACCCGTGTAGGAGAAAAATCAATCATCGAAGACCCTCAGCCCCATTTTCAATTCTCCATTTTCAATTCTCAATTATTACCCCAATCGGAGGCAAAAAGCTTTTCAGCACATTAGCACATCAGCACATCAGTCACATTAGCACATTAGCACATTCTCACTCCCCCCCAATCGGCAAAAACCCATTGCCTATTTTAGATCGAAATAGGAGCGCTTCCGAACGATTATTCGGTTTGAAATCGGATTTGAATCCTTCATAGACTAGCTGGCCTTGAATTGAATATATAAGGACCACATCATTTGGTGAAAGTGAACTCCACTGGATCTGTTTTTGAAAAGTTTCATTGATGAATTCACCCACCTGATATTCGTATGCACCGATATCAAAAATACCACCGGATGGGCGGGCATTGTTTTCAAAATCAACAAAGGGCGCATTGGCAGTAGCAATAGAACTCAATCCGCCATCAATCGCAGGACTTGTTTCACTCAATTGATAATTGTTGACGCCTGGATCAATAAACAAGGCATCGGCTAATTCCACTGAACTGGATCCATCAAGGCCAGTAAAAGATACCCATTCGTTAAGCGAGATATTCGTTTCGCCATCGTCTGCAGAAAGTCGGTCGGCAAGAATATTGTGATCACAGATAAGCGTTTCGAGAGCAACGGGATCGGCTGAAATACTGCCGCGAAATGCGTGTTCACTCAAAAGTATATTGTTAAACACAATTACATCAGAACTTCCATTGGTGATATTCAAAGCCCATCGCCCATCATCAGGTTGAAGAATGGTGTTGTTTACAACCACGTTTCGGTGTGCAGGTTCCGCCGCATCAATTTGATATAGCGAAATTCCACTCGCGTGATTGTTGTATAGCAAATTGTTGGCGATATACGAATCCTGAACTCCATCACAGTTAATACCTGAACCTCCGGCAACACCGTTGTTGTAAATCAGATTTCTGGTAACTGTGGCAAATGAAATAATACCATCACCGCCCAGGCTTGCATCAGCGTTCATGTGAATTCCGTTTGCATTGTTGTCGTGACAAATATTTCCGTGAATGATGGGATAGTCAGCACTATTGCCATGATAAATGCCGTGTTCATCGATGGAATAATTGCACGTGTTATAACGGATTGTAATCGATTCACTAAATCCTGTCAAAATGCCCCATTTGCCGTTGTAAGAACAGGTATTGTTCTGGATGATTACGTGTTCGTTTGCAACAGAGCGAATACCGGCGCGTGGCACACCAATTACCGTGAATCCTTCGACAACAATATAGCTCGCACCTTCAAGATTAATGCCGTCGTTGGTTGTGCCATTCGGTTGAGAAATGACCACACCGGATTCAGCATGAAATACGATGTAGCTGTTCTCGGTGCCGCTTGTTTCGTGGTAAAAGCCCACGTATTCTCCGGCGCTCACCATCACCGAATCGCCTGCAACCACGACATCACTCGCATGTTGAAGCGTTTCAAAAGTGTCGTTGGGAGTTAATCCGCCGTTGGAATCATCACCGTTGTTTGAAACGTAGTATGTGTTTCCAAAAAGTGCATGCGCAATGAGCATGACCAGAATTGTGATTGCAGGTTTCATGGTTCAAATGTAAAATAGGAAGGGGAGGGGAACGCATCCATAAACGCAAGCGACGAAGGAAAGTTGCAAAAGGAGTAAGCCACAATGACAAAGCTCCCTACCTGCGCTCATCACAACAAGCAAGTAGACCTTGTAGCTTTCGCGTAAGAAGGGGGAAGAAAGAGGGCGGCGCAGCCGCCCTCTTTCTTCCCCCTTCTTACGCGCCCCTGCGCAACTAACGACATTGTCATCCCGCAGCGCAGCAAGGGATCTTTTCGAAGTAATGTGCTGTCGCCTGGTTTAATAATCGTCGCCGCATTTATCGCATGGTTCTTTACAAATGCACAGCGAAGCAAGGGATCTTTTCGAAGTAATCCGCTGTCACCTGGTTTAATAATCGTCGCCGCATTTATCGCATAGTTCTTTACAAATGCACAGCGAAGCAAGGGATCTTTTCGAAGTAATGTGCTTTCGCCTGGTTTAATATTCGTCTCCGCCTTTATCGCAAGGTTTTTTACAAATGCACAGCGAAGCAAGGGATCTTTTCGAAGTA
>JBJXFC010000353.1:0-14457 GCA_046153915.1 Flavobacteriales bacterium | reverse complement strand
ACCGCAACGATTCCGGTACTGGCCGTCCGCACCAGTTCGACGAGATGATTCGAAAAAACGGCAAGAGAGTTTTGTTCTTCAGGATACTTAACGCTCTCTAGCATTTCATCTGTAATCGGAGTAACTTGCTCTGCAACGCGGGCATTTAGCCACTTCTGGATGGCCTTATCAAATCTTTCCTTGCTAAAAGGTTTCAAAAGATAGTCGGTTGCGTTGGCCTCAAAAGCCTTCATGGCATACTCATCAAAAGCGGTTGTAAAAATGACTGAAGGTTTTTGATCCAGGAGTTCGAGCATTTCGAAACCTGAAAGTTTGGGCATTTGGATATCCAGAAAGATCAAATCAGGTTGATGGTGCAGAATGGATTTTACGCCTTCAAAACCATCGTTGCATTGATGCATTATTTCAAATTCGGGATAAGTTGCCAGGTATTCCGCCACGATGCTGCGGGCTAGAGGTTCATCATCAATAAGCACTACTTTGATCATGGTTTCTGGGGTATTTTAAGTATAGTGGTAAAGACATTATTTTCTGCTGAAGTCTCGAGCAAATCGTGCCTGGCATATAACAAATACAATCTGCGCTTCACCGAAGTGAGACCAAAGCCAGTGCCCCGTTTACCCGAAGTATCAGGGTCAAAAGGATTGCGTACTTCAACAATCAACATATCCTTTTCGCATGTTGCTTTCATTTCGATGGTGATTTCTCCGATGGTATCGTACAATCCAAACTTGACCGCATTTTCCATTACAGGCTGAAGCAATAATGAGGGAAGTTTCATCGCAATGCAAGGTTCTTCCCATACCAAATTCGTTTTTAATCTGTGCCCAAATCGCACCTTTTCGATTTCCAGATAAAGTTGCAGATGCCGAAATTCTTCGTCTAAAGGCACCAATTGTTGTTCATCCTTGCGCAAAGTACCCCTCAAAAAATCGGATAGTTGTTGTACCATGTGCCTCGCCTGCTCTGGCTTTGTTCCTGCAAGCGCACTGATTGAGTTCAGACTGTTGAATAGAAAGTGGGGCTGCAATTGTTGGCGCAATCTGGACAATTCCGCTTCACGCAAGAGTCTTTCGGCGTCTTCCTGGCGTTGCTTCACTTCGTTGTATTCCAGAAATTTATTTCGGAACCAATAAAAAATGATCATGAGTGTAATCATCAGTAAAATAAACATGGCCCGCATGGGCATGTATTTTACGATAAACTGAACATGATCGGTATTGTCGCGGTATATGGCCACAAAAGACCACATCAGGGCGTGGCCAGTTATAAGTGTTAATATGATTGTATAGCCGATGAGCAAAACCAGGCTATTTGCAGCAGGACGGTAATAACTATAAGTATTGGCAATAATGAATTCAACCAGGGCGAGTGCAACAACCGTCATGCTCGCTTGTATGAATGAATCCTGCCATGATTCCCCTACACGGTGAAGTCCTGTGGTTTGTGCGAAACACCAGAACAACCACCATATCAGTGATATGCGCCAATTCTGAGTATGTAACAGCAGGGAGCGATTCACAAAGTCAATTCTTCTTTTATGTGTTCAGAACGCAGATTTTCATGCATTGCACGAATGTACTGCACATATTCTGTGGCATTTTCCTGAATTCGTATGTGAGAGAACAATTCACTTCCATGATCTGGAAATGGAGTTAATTCCAACTGAGCAATGCCCACAAACACCCAGTCAATCACAAAACCCCGGATATCGGTAAGTCGCAATTGTTTGAGTCTTCCAATTTGCTCGGCCTTATCCAGAGCTTCCTGATAGTCGGAACCATTTACCCAACAAAAGCATTCTTCAAACTGAAAGTGGTTTGGTTTGGCTTCGTGTTGTATCTGAAATACAAGTCTGGCAATGTAAAATTCCATAATTCAACCGGTTGGGTTCTTTTGAAAAAGCCGATTAATAACTCTGCACTTCAATACCACCAAAAACGGCGTGTCCTTTGAGAATAAGGATCTTTTCATTGGGGCCTCCCGCATCTCTTGAAACAGGTCGCTTGTCTTCTACGCTTCCCATAAAAGCAGTAAGTTCAGATTGCAATGACCAATGAGGCGGGATAACAAGTCGCACACCTCCAAAAACTGCATTGATTTCCAATTGTGCACGATCTGTCAGTTCTGCCTGACTTAGATTTATTTCTGCGCCACCAAAGACTGTATTTATTTCTCCACCTTTAAAATTCTTGCTCACCACTACCCTTTCAACACCGCCAAAAACGGAATTGATGTCAATAAAATTATCTCCGGAAATTTGACCTCCGGACATGTTATTTTTTAGACGTTCGAAGCGTTGCTTCCGATACTCGTTGCCACAGTTATTTCTTCTGGGTTTGAATACGATGTATAGGCCAAAAGCAATCAAAGCCAATGGCCAAACCAGGTTTCCATATTGAAATCCGGGAACATAATCGCGAATTAAGAACACCACTCCCACAAAAATGAGAATAACCCAAAAAACACTTCTGAAACCGTGTTTAAATCCAGTGAATACACCAATGGAAATAACGAGCATTTGCCAGGTAAATACCCATTGAGGAACCGGAATATTAATTTCGCGTGCCAGAAAAAGAATTCCGGCAATAACGACTAGCAAACCGCCAACAATTTTGCCCATTTTAGATGGCTCATTACCTGTTGCATTATTTTCCATTTCAGGAGTATAGTTTTTGGGATCAATAACTTCCATGCCGTTGAATTTTAAATCAGTTGCAAAAATGATGTACCTGAAGGTCACAGCCTTCAGCTATAGAGGTCACGAGGCATTGCATAGCGGCAAACAGCAGGACACCATCGGTGAACAGTTTCAGACGATCTTACGATTTATGCTGTGGGTTTCAAGTGGTTCATTCTCCAGGCCTTCACCAATTCTAAGCTCATAACCATTGCAATCGAGGATCGAAAACTCGCGAACCATCCAGGGCTCGTTTCGAAGCTCACTGAGCACTTCAACTCCGTTTGCCTTGATTTGCTTGTAGATTTCATCGACATTGGAAACAAAAAGGCAAATTTCCATGCGGTGATTCAAATTGTTGATGGCAGCAACGAAATCAGGGTTTTGTACAAATAGAAGATTCAGGCCATCCCTACCAATACCTGCTTCAGTGGCAGGATTACCCCAATACCATTCATTGGTGAAACCCAGTTTGGACTTGAAAAACTCCACAGTTTGGTCAAGATTTCGCACGGGCAGAAATGGCACACAATGAGAGTAATTGGCACTAGCCATAAATGATAAGCTAAGGATTTACGCGAATGTAATAGGATTAATTTGAAGAACAACCCCGATTGACTACAGTCAGGAAAAATCGAGCGCTGAATGAGCTAAATTCAACTATAAACCCAAAACAAACATAACCGGTTGCTTGTGAATATCAGGCTTTTTCTTAGCCCATTCTCCTACTGGTTTCGTATTGATGCGCTCGTTGTCGCATGAAACATTTGTTGCAATGCACAGATGCAAATCGGGTTTCACTTGTGCGCAGATATCTTCCAGCACCTGGTTGTTTCGATAAGGGGCATCCATAAACAATTGCGTTTGGTTCTTCAATGCCAGAAACTCGAGTTGTTTCAATTTTTTGATGCGTTCATTCCGTTCTCGCGGGAGATATCCATTGAAAGTAAATTGCTGTCCATTTAATCCACTTGCCATAAGTGCCATCATGATTGATGATGGGCCAGACAGAGGAATTACTTTAGCACCAAGTTGATGGGCCAGAAGCACTGCGTCACTTCCCGGATCAGCAACACAGGGCATTCCTGCTTCGCTGATAATCCCCATCGATTGTCCTTGCAACAATGGTTGAACACTGTGCATCAATTGATCTGACTTACTATGTTCGTTTAGCATGATAAACTCCACATCCTGAAAATCACCGGCGTAACCCAAAGCACGCATAAGTCTGCGGGCACTTTTGATTTCTTCAATCAAATAGATTCTCACCTTTGAAATAATCTGAGAAGCGAGCGCTGTTGCATAGGCATCTGCCCCGCTTCCGAGTGTATTGGGAATAAGATAAAGTACACCTTTGGTTTGTTTGGTTGAAGCGGACATGCCGCGAACATAAGCCCGAAAGATCTGAAGAGCCCGGAAGTAGGAAGAATAAAGTCAACAAAAAAGCCGTCTCTGGGACAGCCTTTTTGTGAGATAAAATCGTATCAAAGCGATTCTGCAGAACTATCGAGATCTTCGAAACTTACGTCACTGAATTGCTGTGAATCTTCGCCTTTGTTTGTTGAGCGTCTTGGGCTTTCGGCAGTTCTGAAACCATCCTTTCCTTGTTTGTTTCGGATTTCGCCCATGGCCTCATTCAATGCATCCATAAACCCATCAAAGTCCTCCTTATAAAGAAATATTTTGTGTTTTTCGAAATGGACTGGTCCGTCTTCCTGGTGTCCCACCTTTTTACTTTCGGTGATGGTCAGAAATAGATCATTACCACGGGTAGCCTTTACATCAAAGAAATACGTGCGTTTCCCTGCCCGCACTGAGGTTGAAAACAAATCACCTCCCTGGTAGCCTTCGCTCATAGTCTTAAATAGTTGTTGTTTTGATTTTGGTGTAGTGAGCCAAATGTAATCAGGGAATTGAAAAAACAAAAAAAACCGGTGAAATGAGTTGGAAAACGTGAGCTGGAAGATCAACGCGTCAAAACAATATGTCCTACAAATTCGTGGGGAAGACCCACAAGATCCTCTGCACGCACGATATAATTGTAGACTCCATCCTGCGCAAAATACTCGCCATTGTGCACGGAACCAGTCCATGCCATCGCAGGATTGTCTGTTTCAAAAATGACATCGCCCCATCGATTAAAAATCTTGAGATCGTAGGAACTTATTCCGGTGGACTCGGGCAGCCAAAAATCGTTTAACCCATCATTGTTAGGTGTAAAGGCATTGGGAGCAAAAAACAGAAATCCATTGATAATAACCTCTCCCGTTGCTGTGGCTACGCAACCGTATTCATTTGTTACAATCTGAGTGATAGATTGAATGCCGGCTTCCGTGAACGTATAGTTAAAATCGCAAAAATTACTTTCACCTCCATCACTGGTAGAATAATAACATTCGATACTGCCGGAGGACAAATCAGTTACAGTTACCTCGGGATTAAGAATATCCAGTATCTGCGGTTCAATGGAAAACCCTGCTATTGGTGGAAAATGGACAACAACCACTCCCGGGTAAAAAGCAGATGTGCTTTCGATGCAGCCCCCGGTTGTATAAGCTGTAACTGTTACATCATAGACGCCAGGTTGAGAATAGAGATGCGTTGTGTTTTGGGTGGCGCTTGTAAAACCATCGCCAAAATCCCATGTATAATATACCGGAACGTCTGCAACCGAATAGCCGGAGAATGATGTGCTTACTGGCGGACAACCACTTTTAGGATCAACATCAAATTCAATTTCAAAATTTGCAACAACCCAAACGCTGTCAAGGAAGGTCTCAACACATCCATTTTCGGCTATTGTCAATTCAACATCATACCAGCCGGGCGCATCATAACTGATGTTTTGAGGATTGGGTTGAGATGTGCTACTCGTGCTGGCGAATGGACCAAAATCCCAGGTATAAATTGCAGCATTTGTGGTTGCTCCCTGGGCCACAAAATCGAAGCTATTGCCTTCAAAACACTGTGGCTCCTGCTCTGGAAATTCCGGATCAAGTAACCCATAAATCTCAAAATCAAGATAAGCCGTATCACTGCAAGTAAAATCTGATAAAGCAATCAATGTCACCTGATAAAATCCAGTATCGGGAAAGGTATAATTGGGCTGAAAATCGTTTGATGTATCGTTGGTACCCGGCAGGCCAAAATCCCAATTGTAGGATGTTGCGTCCAGGCTTTCATTGCCAAAAGAATAATTCATTCCATCGCAGAACGCTTCCTGAGGCGTGATAATGGCGACTGGATCTGCCGGATTTTCGATGGTAGTAGACGTTGTTTCTTCACACCCATTTTCTGTGACGGTAACAGTAACGGTAGTAGAAAGAGCTTCGGGGTTTAGTTGCACACCTTCTACTGTCTCACCAGTTGCAAATTGTGGGATCGTGCCAGGACTCAATTCCCATTCGTATAGCGCATTGCCCTCTGTTGTTGCCTCCACCTGTAAATCATAATAATCCAGATTGTTCAAACATTGATAGTTGTCTACAATAATCTCCGGATCCATTGGCGGAAAAGTGCTGAAAACACTTTCGCTTGTATCAGCGCAAGGCCAGCCGGGGTTGGCAACTAGCGTAACAGTAAACACTCCGGCATCAGGGAAGATATAGGACGGCGTTTCGAGATTTGACGTATCAGATTCGATACCGGCAACCCCAAAATCCCAGTGATATGAAGTTGCGTTGATGCTGTTGTTTTCAAATTGCAATTCGGCGCCTGCACAAAAATCCTCTTGCGGGGGAATGGCTGACACAATATTTGGATCACAAATGGTCACGTTGAATTGGAAGTCGCGCATGATGGAGTTAATCAAAACACCATCACGGTATTCACTGACACAAATTCCAATAGCGTACCTTCCAATTTCGGTGGCCGTTCCAGTAACTTCTCCGGTAACCGCATCAATTGCAAAAGCGGGATTGCTCGCAATAGGATAGCTGGAAGAGAAACCTGCGGCCCAATCTACAGGATTGAGGTTCAGGTTGAATGACGGAGGTGGAGCAGGATCATCCGGAGTAGCGCCCAGCATTGGATCGCAAAAGCTATAAACCAAAGAATCGCCATCCCCATCGGTAGCACTTGCATCGAAATAAAAAGCAGCATTTGCACACAAAGCTACCGGAGGGAAATTGGTAAATTGAGCACTGTTATTCTCCTCGTCAACAAGCGCTGTACCCGGAATGGTTGTAAAAATGGAAATTCCCTGATCTTGTGGAGAATCCAGATTTACAATGGAAGAGTTGCGGCAACAACGCACATAAACGATGGTATAACCTGCCGTATTGAAAGGCAAATTGATGGTCTCGGTGTATCGCGCCCTTTCAACACAAACATCGGGAGGCAGAATAAAGCAGGGATTCTCAAGTTCTACCGGAACAAAGTCTACTTCGGCGCTAAACAGATCCATACTAAAACTGGTGTACAAATCACCCGTGGCGTTGTCATAAATACCAATCTGAGCATCGGCATCAAAAGGCGTTTGATTGACATTATCCGGGCCACAATCGCGAAAAACAGTCAGGGTAATTTCATAGCCAGCCGCACCCAAATAGGTATAGTACATATCTCCGCCAACAATATGAGTTGCTTTAACCTGAGTTGAATAACCCAAAAGCAAAACAGCTAGCAATGCAGTCAGTAAATGGAGATATAGGGCAGAATACTTCAAGGCAGGCTCAAGTCAATCCGATTCAGATACAAGGATAACCTAAAAATTGGAGAATGGTTGTCTGATTAATACCTAAAATCCTAACAAATTGCAATTCAAAGGACGTATTTTCAGTCTTCAAGATGGATTTTATGCATGAATCGATGCACGACCGGGGCGATAAAACCCCGATAACGCTCAGAAAAGCGACACCGCTGTAAATCGCATAAAAAGACGCAAAAATCTTGGCGGGATTGTCCGTCATCGGATTCACGGGACCCATTCCAGTCAGGATCATGCTTGCATTCAATAATGCGTCTACAAATCCCAATCCAGCAAATGCCCAATAACCTGCAACTCCAATGATGAGTGATGCGGAAAGAATGCTGGCTGCATAAAGCGAAAAACGCACCTGACGCGAAATGAATTTTCGCCTTGAAAGAAGTTTATCCGTTTTTTTTTCAAACATGGCTATTCATGTGAATCATTTAAAATATCCGGGCGCCTTTCCTTCGTTTTTCGAATGGCCTCCTGCATGCGCCATTCGTCGATGAGTTTGTGATTTCCGCTTTGAAGAATCTCTGGAACCGTCCAGCCGTTGTAATCTGCAGGTCTCGTATACACAGGCGGTGCAAGCAAATTATCCTGAAAAGAGTCGGTAAGCGCGCTGGTTTCATCGTTCATTACACCGGGAATAAGTCGTACAATGGAGTCTACAAGCACCGCTGCGGCCAGTTCTCCTCCACTCAGCACATAATCGCCGATGGAAATCTCCCGGGTGATGTAATGATCGCGTATTCGCTGATCGACGCCTTTGTAATGGCCACAAAGCATAATCATATTTCCTTTCAGAGAAAGTCTGTTACACAAGTGCTGGTCGAGTCTTACGCCATCTGGAGTGAGGTAGATAACTTCATCATACGTGCGCTCTGATTTGAGTTTTTCGATGAGATCGGCAATGGGTTGAATCATCATCACCATGCCCGCTCCACCTCCAAACTGGTAATCATCTACACTTTTTTGTTTCTGTGTGCTGTAGTCACGGATATTGTGGATATATATTTCACACACTTTTCTTTCCTGTGCGCGTTCCAGAATACTATCCGCAAAAGGGCCATCGAGCAGGCGAGGCAGTATGGTGAGAATATCGATACGCATACAATTCTTTAATAGGGCGGATGTTTGGGTTGATTGTCCAGAATAACTTCTATATTTTGCATGACCTCGTCGGTAAGAAGCGCGACAGACTCAGGAGCAGTGAGCGTTTCCCGAAGTTGATCAGAGCGTGTTGCACCCAGAATTGCGGTACTCACGTTTTCATTTTTCAGCACCCAGGCTATCGCCATTTTGGGCATTGTAGTTCCAATTTCGTGAGCCAGGTCAGTTAGTTTACGTGCCTTTTGTATATTCTCTTCTACAATTGTTTTTTCACTCAACCACCCCAGTTCATCACGCGTGAGTCTTGTTCCTTCGGGAATACCGTTGTTGTATTTGCCGGTCAGAAATCCCGATGCGAGTGGACTCCAGACCGTTGTTCCCAAACCTACCGTCTTGTAAATTTGCGCATACTCCACTTCCACTTTTCTGCGTGTAAGCATGTTGTATTGAGGTTGTTCCATGGTTGGTCCAATAAGGTTGTATTGACGAGCCACCATGTGGGCTTCCATCAATTCCTGAGCACTCCATTCGCTGGTTCCCCAATAAAGAATTTTGCCCGACATGATCAATTGATGCATGGTCCAAACGGTTTCTTCGATGGGTGTTTCTTTATCAGGCCTATGGCAAAAATAGAGATCCAGATAATCCATTCTCAGGCGCTTCAAAGCAGCTTCGCACGCCTCTACAAGGTGTTTGCGATGAAGTCCTCTTTGCGTGGGAAGTTTTCCACCTGCTCCAAAAAAAGCTTTACTCGAAATGATGTATGTATCACGCGCCCAATTCTTTTTAGCCAGTATTTCGCCCATTACTTCTTCGCTTTTTCCATTGGCATAGACTTCGGCATTGTCAAAAAAATTGACGCCGTTGTGGTATGCAATGTCCATCAGATTTTCGCTGATTCCATTGTCTATCTGGTTGGCAAATGTGATCCATGAGCCAAAACTCAGTTCACTTACTTTAAGACCCGATTTGCCTAATCTTCTATAATTCATGCTTCATTATTTCTGGGTGGAAAGGTAGGTTTTGTGATCGCAGAACTGAAATACCGATCCACACTTTGTTAAAACTCAGCAAATAGTTACTTTCGCGGCCGTCGCTGGCAGGATTCCGACGCTTGAACACTATGCTTTTTAATTCCTTTGCATTTGCGGTTTTTCTACCGGTTGTATTTGCCTTGTACTGGTTGCTTCAGAACAAGTCTTACAGGTTGCAAAATATTCTGTTATTAGTAGCGAGTTATTATTTCTATGGATGCTGGGACTGGCGCTTTCTATTCCTGTTGGCATTTTCGACAGCGCTAGATTTTTTTACTGGTCTCAAAATTCACGACGCACATTCTCAAAAATGGCGAAAAGCCTGGTTGTTGATCAGTGTAATTGTAAACCTCAGTTTTCTCGGCTTTTTCAAGTACTACAACTTCTTTGCTGAATCTTTCGCCGAACTGCTTAGCAATTTTGGCTTGCAGGTGAACGTGTCCACGCTCAATGTAATACTTCCTGTTGGTATTTCTTTCTACACATTTCACGGCCTATCCTATGTATTTGACATCTACAACAGGAAAATTATTCCAACACGCAATGTTGTGGATTACACCTTGTTTGTAAGCTTCTTTCCACTGCTGGTCGCAGGTCCTATTGAGCGCGCAACTCACCTGCTGCCTCAGGTAGAAAAAGCAAGAAAATTTGATTACCCCAAAATGGTAGACGGATTGCGTCAGATACTGTGGGGATTGTTTAAGAAAGTGGTGATTGCAGATACATGCGCCGAAATTGCCAATCAGATATTCAACAACTCTGGTGATTATACCGGAAGCACATTGGTACTTGGCGCATTGATGTTTACCTTCCAGATCTACGGCGATTTTTCAGGATACTCCGATATCGCGCTGGGCACTGCACGTCTTTTCGGAATAGAGTTATTGCAGAACTTTAAGTTCCCATACTTCTCCAGAGATATTGCTGAATTCTGGAGGCGCTGGCATATCTCCCTATCTTCCTGGTTTAAAGATTATCTGTATTTTCCGCTTGGAGGTAGCCGCGGAAGTCTTGCAAAAACAGTGCGCAATACCTTTGTCATTTTTCTGGTAAGCGGATTCTGGCACGGCGCCAACTGGACGTTTATCTTTTGGGGATTTCTAAATGCATTGTTCATCGTGCCATCCGTAATTCGAAAGTCCAATCGCAATTTTATAAGCATCGTTGCCGAAAATCGGATGTTTCCCAATCTTAAGGAATTATTTCTCATGGGCTCTACATTCGGTTTAACTGTATTTGCCTGGATATTCTTTCGGGCAGAAAGCATTTCAAAAGCATTTCAATACATACGTGATATCTTTACATCACAGCTCTGGCATTTACCGCGTGTTAATGGGGGATTAGCGGTGATATTGGTTACCTTTTTTATGACAATTGAATGGTTTGGCAGAAGAAATAATTACGCCATTGAAACAAGTATGTTTAAAGCACCCCGGCTTCTGCGCTGGAGTTTTTATGCCTTCCTCATTTTCCTCATTGGTATATTTATGAAAACGAAAGAATCTACCTTTATCTATTTTCAATTTTGATGAGATGAAAAAATTTATCCTTCAAATAGGAATATTCTTGTTGTTTGCCGCAGCATTTTATTTTGTTGCGTTAAACATTTGGGGAGTTTATGCTCCGAAATTCATGGCGGGCAATGTTAAGCAAAAAATAGGTGTCCATGGATTTACAGCTAAACGCATACATGATGTAGGTGAAGTGAGCAACGTTGATATTCTTTTTATCGGCTCATCACATTGTTACCGCGGGTATGATCCACGTATTTTCCAACGAGAAAATTTTTCATCCTTCAATCTTGGCTCTAATTCACAAACACCCATTCAATCCGAAATTCTGCTGAAACGTCATCTCAAAAATCTAAGTCCTGATCTTGTGATTCTGGATGTTTATCCCGTGGTTATGCAAAATGACGGTATTGAATCGACAATCGATTTTCTTGGGAATACCACTATTCAAAAGGACCTGGCTGCTATAGCCCTGCAATCCAAAAATGCTGTGGTTCTCAACACTCTCCTTTTTAGATACACACGTCAAAATCTGGGACTGGACACTCTGCCTATTCACAGAACAACAAAAGGTTCAGATACATATGTAGAGTATGGTTTTGTCCAAAATAATGCGGTATTTAAAAACACTGCAACGTATTCGACCAAAAAAATAGAATTCTCAGATGACCAGGTGGATGCATTTGAAAATATGATACAATTCCTGAACGACGAAAAAATCAATTACATTATTGTACAATCCCCGCTGGCCCGGGCGCGCTACCAATCCTATTCCAACAACCGTGAAATGGACAGCACCTTCGCTTCTTATGGCAGATACTACAACTTCAATGAAATGGCAACAGTGCCTGATTCATTGTTTATTGATGACAGTCATCTCAATCAAAACGGTGTGGAATTTTTTAATAACAAGTTGATCGAACGATTGAAGATGGATGGTATTCTTTGGGATAAAGAAAAAACGGAAGCCACTAAATCTCTAAGCAGCCTTTCCACTTTTTGACGATTATAGGTGGAACATTAATCTATCTGCAAAATCTACGATATATTCACTCCACCTTTATTGACTTCTACACTTACCACCTTTCCTCTGAATAGCACTTTGAAGGTATAACTCGTCCATCCTTTCGGTAAAATGGGTGTGAATTTCAGCTCGTCATTTACAATACGCATTCCGCCAAAACCTTGCACAATGCTCATCCATGTGCCCGCCATGCTGGTGATGTGCAGACCTTCGTGGGCTTCGTGGTTGTAGTCGTCCAGATCGAGGCGCGATGTGCGCATATACATTTCATACGCCTTTTCTTCGTATCCCAATCCCGCTGCCAGAATGCTGTGTACACAAGGCGAAAGCGAACTTTCATGCACGGTCATCGGTTCGTAGAAATCAAAATTTTCTTTGATCGTTTCTTTGTCAAATTGTTCTTCGAAGAAATACAATCCCTGCAGTACGTCGGCCTGTTTGATAAAACAGGAACGAAGAATTCTATCCCAACTCCAATGCTGGTTGATAGGTCTTTCTGCCGGATTTAAATCTGCAGCAGACATCAATTCTTTGTCCATAAATCCATCCTGCTGAAGATAAATTTTTGTTCCTTCCAACTTGCCGAAATACATTTTTTCGATAATGTGTTTCCATTTTGCAAGTTCAACTTTTTCATCGAAGTGAAGCGCCACAAATTTTTTCTTGATAATATCCGGTGCAGAAGCAAGAAGTTTCTCAATTACTTCAGAACAATACTTCAAGGTCCAAACCGCGAAGTATGAGGTATACCAATTGTTGTTGATGTTGTTCTCGTATTCATTGGGACCTGTTACGCCATGCATTACATATTGCTCTTTGGCCTTGCTCCAATGCACGCGTTGTGCCCAAAAACGTGAAATACCAATCAATACATCGATTCCAAATTCGGCTAGAACAGACTCGTCTCCGGTGTATTTAACATAGTTGTAAATGGCATAAGCAATTGCTCCATTGCGGTGAATTTCTTCGAATGTAATTTCCCATTCGTTGTGGCACTCCTCACCATTCATGGTTACCATGGGATAAAGTGCAGCGCCATTCTTAAAACCAAGTTTGGCAGCATTTTCAATGGCACGATCCAGTTGATTGTAGCGGTATTTGAGGAGTTGACGTGCTACACGTTGATCCTTGGTGCTCATGTAAAATGGGAGACAATAGGCTTCGGTATCCCAATAAGTAGAACCACCGTATTTCTCTCCGGTAAATCCTTTCGGACCAATGTTCAATCGTGCATCTTCGCCCGTGTAGGTTTGATTGAGATGAAAAATATTAAAACGAATTCCTTGCTGTGCTTCGTCATCGCCTTCGATGATGATATCAGCGAGCTTCCATATCTCGGCCCATTTTTGTATTTGAGCCTCTAGCATTGAATCGTATCCAAGAGTTGAAGCTCTATTGGCAGCTGCTTTGGAAATTCGCAGAAGATCATCTTTGGCATAATTAAGCGAGGAAACCAGACCAATGTATTTGTAAAGAACAATCGTTTCGCCTTGATTAACGCCTTTCTCAAAAGTTGTTTCAGCAAAAAACTCACGCGAGGAAGCATGAAAAGAAGGCTGAATTTCCTGGCCTTTGAGCTCCACCTGTATCTTCATGGAAACTGCCACATCAAATTCTGTTTTGCGCGTGCGGGTAATCACTGTTGCCTCGCCACCGCCACTTTCGCTGAGAATGTGTTCCCAGAATTTCTCTTCGTAATTGGAATCATGATTTTTCACATCGCTATCGAGGTAAGGCTGAAAACGAATCATGCCAGTGAAGTTGAGGGCAGTCACAGCATATCGAATAGCTGCGGTTTCGTCATCGGCCAGCGAACAAAATCGCTGGGCTGAAACACGCACCATTTTGCCTGAAGGCATTTCAATATCGAAGGTTCTTAGCAAATACCCTTCTTTCATATTTAACTCACGGCGAAAATTGGATGTAATACATGTTGCAAAATCCATCTCCTCCTCTTCTATCCAGACAGAAAGTCCAATCCAGTTGGGAGAGTTCAACACCTTGGCGAAATATTCCGGATAGCCGTTCTTCCACCATCCTACCCGTGTTTTGTCGGGATAATACACACCGGCTACGTAACTTCCCTGCAAGGTGGGCCCTGTAAATTTTTCTTCGTGATTGGCACGTTGTCCAAAGCGGCCATTGCCAATGCTGAAAATGCTTTCAGATGAGCGATGGTGTTTGCGCTTAAATCCTTCTTCGACGATTTTCCAGGGATCGGTTTTGAGGTATTGGATCATAAATGAGGTTTCTGGTTGAGGTGCTTTTCGCTTGTGTTATTGCCCTTGAAGCGCGTTATACAAATCAATAACAAATGACGCACAAAGTCGAAAGTGCCTGGTATTTGGTATGACAAATAAAGGAAAGTGTACTTTGTACACCAAGTAAGTTTCATTCAAAAGCGG
>JBJXFC010000345.1:0-4647 GCA_046153915.1 Flavobacteriales bacterium | reverse complement strand
CCAAGACAAGAAATATTTTTGTTTTAGTCATTCTAAAAAAACCATTTGAAACAAACTTTCCAGAAACGACATTCGAAATCAATTGTTGTTATATGACTAAATTCTCTACTCTAGTTTTGGATCAAAGCATAATAACAGCCTCCATGGCTGTGAGAAATCCACATATGTTCTTAGCGGAGTCAATAAAACCTTGGATGATCAGCAGACTTAAACGATTTTTTGAATCTCAAAGTCTTATTTGACCGCGAGCGCTGAGTCTAATTAAATTCAGAATATGAATGAATTTTAACTTTTTGTTTCACTTTAGGGAAACTTTTCTATATTTGCCCCGTGGTTGAACACGGAAAACATAGGAAAATAGTCTTTTACAAACACTATTTTCAGGAATTCTTCTCAAAACAAACCAAACCGGTAAAAGCAAAGATCGTTTGGACTTTTGATTTGATTGAAGACATTCCCAGAGTGCCTGAATCTTATCTCAAGCATATAGAAAAGACGGATGGTCTTTATGAAATTCGCATTCAAGTTGGTAGCGATATTTTCCGAATTTTCTGTTTCTTCGACCGCGGAAAATTAGTTGTTTTAGCAAATGGATTTCAAAAGAAATCGCAGAAAACACCAAAAAATGAAATTGAAAAGGCACTTAAAATAAAGGGAGAATATGAAAGGGAAAAATAAAAATCTTACCACACTTGAGGAATTCAAGGAGCACAACTATGGCAAACGTGGTTCTAAAAAGCGCGATGAACTTGAAGCAGGTTATGAGAACTTCAAAATAGGGGCATTGATCCATGATACCAGGGTAGAAATGGGCATGACGCAGGAAGAGCTTGCAATAAAGGTTGGTACAACGAAATCTTATATTTCCAAAATTGAGAACAACATCAAAGAAGCGCGGATATCGACCCTTCAAAAAATAATTGAACTTGGATTTGGCGGACGGTTGGAAATGAATATCCGGTTTTGAAAATAAGAAGTGTTAAGCTCTCATAATCCTCAACACCCCATACTCAATCTTAGAATGATGCCGTTTATCTCTTGGCATTTTATCGAGAACATGCACCTTATCGGGCGCGGGCCACATGGCTTTGATCGCCATTTCCACGTTCTGGCGATTAGCTCCTGACTTTAGTTCAATGAAATAATGGATCTCTTTTTTGAGCTGTAGTAGCGTTCCAATTTCGACTCCTTCTATTTGTTGCAATTCGTATTCGTAGATGAATGGCGCAACGAGTTTTCCTTCGTGTACAAACAAATTGGCAGCTCTGCCTGTGAGTAACAATTCTCCCTTGTCATTCAAAAATCCACTGTCGCCCGTGCGATGCCAGCAGATATCATCCCACATGATTTTATTGCGTTTCAGGGCTTCATCGTTGTTGAAGTATTCGCGCAAGACATGATCACCATGCACAATGATCTCACCGATCTGTCCTTGTGGCAATTCAAGTTGATTGAGTTGATCTGAATTTGAGCACGCAATACTTTCATCTTTCCAGATTATGATTTTGACTTCGCACCGATGGTAAGGTTTGCCAACTAACAATCCGCCATCATCCATCAAACTGAGCTGCTGAGAAAGTGTATTGCCGTCTATCGCACTTATCGGTTCTGCTTCGGTGCTTCCATATACAATTTCAAAACGGGCATGGCCAAATCCTCTGGTGATAATAGCCGCATCTTTCGGATAAACCGGTGCGCCTCCAGTAAACAATTTGCGCATGAAACCAGTATCCGCTTTTTTTGAATTCGCAGATTCCGCAATACGTTTTAGAAAATAGGGCGACGAAGTAATTCGGTTGACCCCGTAAGTATTGATCTGTTGCCAAATGATATCCGGATTCATTTTTTCAGGCTTACCTGATTTCCAATTGGCAATCACAGATGGAATTCCACAACCCAGATTAATCATCAGTATTATGGGCAGAACGGGCATGTCCACATCATCAGCTGCAGGTTGAATTTTCTCGATCAGCGCATCGAATTGTGCGCGCAAAAAATCATGGGTACGCTTGGCTGCTTTTGGTGTACCTGTGCTTCCTGTTGTAAATGTGATAAGAGCTGTCTCTGAATTTGAATCGATAACCAAAGGATTGGACATCTTCGCTGTTAAAGCCTTGTCAAATCTGCTTGTATCCGATTTAAAATGCAGTGGAATCGCCCGAATAGCTCCAACAAAAAAACCAATGAATCTTGCAAGTGGAATACCAATAAATCCTCGGCACTTCGCAATTTCGCAACAAACTGTAAGTCTTTTGATACTCACCCATTCATCCAGAAAAACTGCTGTACAACCTATGTGATACAAGGCTAGCACCTGCACATACAAATCAATGCTCATAGGCACAAAAACCAAAACACGATCGCCGGGCTTTAATCCTTTCTTCTGAAAATGTTCGGCACAATTGATAATTCTCTTTTGAAGCTGCGCGAAACTGATTTGTCCATTTTTATCTGCAATGGCCATCCGTTCTGGAAAGCGCGCTGCCGACTCATGAAACAATGAAACGATATTGAATCCACTTGCATTCATTTTCCTGTTTCGACAAGCCGTTTGATATTGGCCATGTTGCGCTCAAAAATATCGTCGACGGTATAGGATGCAAAATGTGTCTTCAATATCTCCCACCAGGATGGATCAACATTCAAATAGAATAATGTAAAACTCAATTGCGTAGTAGAATCATTGAGTGGCACATACAGTTGTTCGGTAGCCAGGCCTTCTGCAGTCATCCAGAAATCAACATAATTGAAGGTTGTGAGCTGACGTCTTTTGTTGGGTTCGACAAGCGTCGTTATTTCATCCCACCTCCTACCCTCTTCGTTTTCATTGCAGTAAGCGCGCCGCTTTGAACCGGGTTGTCCATCTGGCACGGAATCGCTGTTGAGCGGTTCGATGTGGTGAACAAATACCGACCAGTTGCGAGCGTTTTCGGAATTACCGAGATAACGAAAAACACTGTCAGCAGGTGCATTGATTACGACCGTTGTTTTGATGAGTTTGTATGGAAAGCCATCGTACGATTTGTACGGACTGAATGATATCATGCCGACCAATCCGCCAAATACAAGCAGTACTATAGCGACAATAAGCTTTCTCTTAATACTCCTCTTCATACCTAATCAGGACATTCCTTGAAAAAATTTGGACCTGCATTTTTCAAATCTACGAACTTACCCACTATTCGAACTAAACCTCCAAGTTTCACTTTTCACGTTTACCACCAATTCCATAAATATTTAAGTTCTTAATCTAAACATCATTCCAAAGAAGAATTTCGGTAACAATTGAAATGCTTTCAATCTGAATATCAGCTACATGCGTAAAAGTTAAATAATCACCTAATTGACTTTTAGACAGACCAATCTTACCTACTTTTGAATTCCATAAAAATTCAAAATCTATGAAACAATTTCTACTCCTAATTTCTTTTTTTACAATTGCAAGTGTGCACGCTCAAACAACAATGCTTGTAATCAACAACCACCCTTTTCACCAATCCGTCGATGTGAAATTCGTCAACATTAGTACTATGGATGTTGAAGGAGAAGTGCTTGAATTAAACTATGTAGCATGTGCAATTCCGCTTGTACTTCCTTCAACGACCATTTTGAATATCGAGTTTTATGAGGCTGGCACCTCTGATATTATCAACACGGTGTCTAATGTTGTTTACAACCCCAACACTATTTACATTGGCATGTACCATGGCTCGAGTGGCACAAACAATCAGTTCTCATCCAACAGCGCTCAAACAACAGCAACCGCTGGTAATTTCAAGGCTCAGGCGCGCAACAGTATTTCCGGAATGCAAAGTGTGGATTTCATTCTTCGCGAGAACGGAGCAGTTATAGGCAATGATGTGACGTATCCATCCATTTCATCTGGTTTTGCAGCCAATACTCCCACAAATGATTACATTCTTGATATAACTCCTGCGGCTGATAACAGCTATGGATTATTTGCATATGATTTCAATTGCTCAACTTGCGATCAGGAATACATTTATTTCTTCCTCTCAGGCAGCGCTTCAGATCCAGATTGTTACGCTCTCCATTTAGATGGATCTTGCACAAACCTTGCGCATGTGGCTCCATTTGTAGGTATTGAAGAAGCTGATGCCCAGTTTGAACTATATCCAAACCCATCCGAAAAAGAGATAAATATCGTTACAACAACATTGGTAGACCAGTCTGCAGCGATTACGATCACAGATATTACCGGACGTGCAATTGCCGGAAATATCACCCGCGAGATTTCTGGCACTCAATACACCATCAACATAGAATTATTGCCTGTTGGCTTCTATACGCTTACACTTCAACTCGCTGATGGCACTATTGCAACCCGCCGCTTTAGTAAGATTTAATTTGTTACTCGATTAGCGAACATTCCAAAGCATTTTAGTAACTTCCGGTTTAACTGCATTTTGGAAATTATCCAATTCAGTTAAGCCGGAAGTTTCTTTTTGCACTAATGCCAATTTGGAATCTAAAGTACCTTCCTATATAAATAATATTTCGCCCAATTCTCCCCATTGTTATCGGCTGATACAGGCGCCGAAGTACCATCATCAAACATATAAGCATGGATGATTGAACTACATCCAATCGATTTTGCATACCGGATCACTTCACTTGCCATGGTCT
>JBJXFC010000319.1:0-13189 GCA_046153915.1 Flavobacteriales bacterium | reverse complement strand
GAGATGGCATTGGGGCTAAAGGTGAAGCCGGATTGAGTCACAATGTGCTTCACAGCTTGAGATTGAAAGCCCAGAGCTACAACAAAAATGGACAGAGCGTAGAATATTTTCATATTTAAATAAAGTATTTATAGTCATGACAAAGAAACGACATTTCCCGTTGTACACCTAGTAAAGAGAATGCTAAATTTTTCTAAGAATTTTAGGATCCCCTGCCTTCGAGGGTCTGCTTACGGTACATTGATGCATATACACCATTGATTTTCAATAGTTCCGAATGATTCCCTTGCTCTTTGATTTTACCTTTGTCAAGAACAAGAATCCTGTCGGCGTGACGAATACTTGAAATCCTGTGTGAAATAAGAATGGTTGTTTTACCAACCATGATTTTTTCAAGTTCACGGAGTATATTTTCCTCTGTTTCGGTGTCCACAGCGCTCAGGCAATCATCAAAAAGTAGAATTTCAGGATTTCCCGCAATGGCGCGAGCAATGGAAACCCGTTGTTTTTGTCCTCCTGAGATATTGATGCCCCTTTCCCCTAAAATTGTTTGGTATTGATTTGGAAACTGGAGCACATTCTTATGGATATCAGCCCTTTTAGCTGCTAATTCCACGAGGGCCGGATCTGGATTGTCCTGGCCAAAAGCTATGTTTTCGGCAATCGTATCCGAAAAAAGGAAAACCTCCTGGGGTGCATAACCGATTTTTTTTCTCCAGCCATAGAGGTGACACGTTTTGAGTGGCTTGTCAAACACCCTGACTTCACCAGAAGTAGGATCAAAAAGCCGCAGTATCAAATTGGCAACAGTAGATTTCCCACTTCCTGTGCGCCCGATAATCGCCAATTTTTCGCCCTCCAAAATCCTGAATGAAACCTTGTCCAGGGCTGTAATGCCCGTTCCCGGATACACAAACGAAACATCCACGAACTCAATTATTGCCTGTGAAGCTTTATTTGTCTGAAAATCGATATTTTCTTCTGCAACAGAATCTTTGTGATTTGCAATTTCGGGTTCTGTCCTTAGAAATTCGTTGATACGTTCCTGACTGGCTTCTGCCTTTTGCACAAGACTGGTTACCCATCCAACGCTGGCAAATGGCCAAGTCAATAAATTGACATAAAAAACGAATTGAACGATGACTCCGGGGCTTATTTCACCACTGATTACTTTGCCCGCGCCGATGTAAATTGTAAGTGCTGAACTCAACCCAACGAGCAAAGCAATAACCGGCATAAACAATGCATCGGCTTTGACAAGGCCAAGTTGTTTTTTTTTGTAATCATCGCTCTCACGATCAAATTGACTTTCAAAATAGGGTTCACGGTTAAAGGCTTTCAAAACACGTATTCCACTTATAGTTTCCTGCACAATGGTGCTCAATCTGGATTGCTGCACTTGTACTTTTTCTGTGCGACGGTTGATGACCGTGCTTACATAAAAAATGGCAATCATCATAAACGGCATTGGCAAAAGTGTATAGAGAGTTAGCTCCACATTGATGTCGAGCATCACCCAAACACAGAAAACGAATAACACAATCAGATTCAGGGTATACATCACTGCGGGCCCCAGGTACATTCTCACTCTGTTGACGTCTTCACTTATACGATTCATCAAATCACCAGTCCTGTTGCGTTTGTAAAATGCCGTATCGAGTTTCTGATAGTGATCGTAAATTTCATTCTTCAGATCGTATTCGATGTAACGCGACATCACAATAATGGTTTGACGCTGGTAAAACAAAAACACGCCTTTGATCGCATACATGATCAGATAGGCCAAGGCCAGTAGCAGTCCGATGTGTGTGAGGTGAGAAGCAAAATTGCCTTCGTTCAGACTAAAACTATTGTCGTAGTCAAAACCCAGCCATCGGGCAACAGTAACAAAACTAGAAGGATTATCAATCGCCACCGTTTTACTCTCTTCCTTCAACAATGAAGCGGCCTGCACCGCGCTGCTAAAATGATCAACACCATCACGCACCAGTGCCGGTGCATAGACATTAAAAACGTTGCCGAGGGCAATAAAAAGAAATCCCATGAACAGTCGTCCGCGGTACTTCCAAAAGAATTTATTGAGATAACGAAGGTGTTTGATAAAGCAAAATTAGGGTATGAGGCTTATGCGCTTAACGACAAAACCGGAATTGGTTATTACCCGAATTGTATATACTCCGCTGGAAAGACCTGACAAATCGAAATCGACACGAATGCGTTTTTGGGCAAGAGAACTTACGATTCGACCACTCGCATCAAAAATTTCCACCTCGTTTATAGTCTCTGATTTGGAAGCAAGCGTAATATGGTCCCGTGCAGGATTGGGGTAAACAAGAATTTCCGGGGTTGAGATGATTTCTTCAGTGGATACACCCGGATTGATATAAATACCCAATCCACCACCAAGATTTCCGACCATCAATTCCGGATAACTATCGCCATTAAAATCGCCCATACTTACAGAAGTTCTGTCGCCTTCATCAATTGCCAAAAAATCCGTTGTGACCAAATTGAATGCTCCAAGGAAATTGCCTTCGATAGTGTTGTAATGATTGATCTGGCCGGTTTCTGTGCCAATAATCAATTGCCACAATCCGAGTTCATCTTTAAACATGAATGGAACACTTTTTCCCTGAATGCCCAGAACGCTTGTAGCAACAGCATCCCCAATTGAATCTTCAATCAATTGAAAATTGTATTGGACATCACTTCCAACATTTTGATAATAATTCACAGAGCCATTTAACTCCCCAATAATCAGATCGAGTTTTCCATCTTCATTTACGTCTACAAGTTGAGGAGTTGAAAGTTGTCCAACATCCAAATCTTCATTATTGGAATCAATCATGGGTGAATCTGTCAACTCAAACACGGAAGGATTGCCAGATCCAGCGGTATTGGTATACACATGCAGATAACCATCTTGTTCTCCCAAAACAAGATCCATATCACCATCTGCATCCAGATCACCAAAAGCAGGATAAACACTTTCGAAGCCATTGGACGAAACATTGAGCCAGTTGCTGTCAATCAATGTAAACGCGGCGTTCGAAATAGTTCCGGTATTTCGAAAATACATCATAGAAGACGGATCGCCATTGATTGCATCGTAGAACAAACGATTGGCAACGACCAGATCGTTCAATCCATCCTGGTCTACATCCACAGACACAGGGAAACAACCCGTTCCTATTTCAATCATTTCTGATTGAAGAAAATCATCTGTATAAAATTCAAAAAACGGATTCGAATTGGTACCGGTATTCAGATAAACCCACATTCCAAAACGATCTTCGGCTTCTGAACTTGCATTGGGTGACACGATAAGGTCTTTGATTCCATCGTTGTTGACGTCTTCATAAAAATTACCGGGAAATTTATCCAGATTAACCGCCTGACTATTGCCGTACCCTGCAGGAAAATCGAGTTGGACTTCAAAAACGCTGTCCACCAGATTGGTGCCATCCATGATGAGAAGAGAAGCGTCATTGCTTTCGGTAACATCACTGATTACGATGTCCTTTTGCCCGTTGTTGTCGAGGTCCAGGGTTAAAACCGTGCCTCCGGTATGACGCATTTGTTCACTCTCCGACCTCGGGTCAATAACGTTGAACTGGCAATCAAATTCTTCTCCATAAGTGAGGGTAAAACTTTCGGTGTTTTCTCCAAAGAGTCCATAACAACGGCTGCGGCAGTCGAAGTCGTAAGTTGAACAATCACCGTTCTCGACTGCATTGTTTTTATAGAAAAATAGCATGGTGCCATAGTCATTCCACGACCACACATCCATATCTCCATCGCCGTCATAGTCGTCAATTGCCGGCAAATCGGGTGCAATACTGTAGATACCCGCATTATAGGGATCACCATCAAAATCATACTCAGCCTGAATGGCACCTGTGCTGGTTTCTGCAAAAGACAATTCCGATTCGGAAGTATTCCAATAAACCTTCATTCCACTTCCTGTATTGGCGCAAATATCTTTTTTGCCATCACAATTCATGTCGCGAAGAAGAACCCAATGACGCAGCGAGGTAGGAAAAACGTGGTTGTATTCCTGGGTGTATTTGTAACGCATGGCACCGGGCGTGCCATCCATATTGATGAAAATAGATATACGTGATCCAATGCGATCAAAAACAAAAATGTCCTGAAGTCCATCGAGGTTTGCATCGAAGGTACTAAGCTGGGCAGAATTAATGCCTCCCGCCCATGGATTGTAGATGGCGGTATCACCTATAATAACAGGAATATCATACATTCTGTCCCATTGAGCCTGACCGGATTTGGTTAACCCAAAAGCAACCAGTGCACACATTATAAACTTGAAACCAAAATTCATTGCAATAGGAATTAGAAGTTGTTGTTACGGATCAAAGTTAGGATAACTTCAAAGATTCTGAATTCAGCTTAATCACCAGAAGTATCCTCTTTCAAACTTACAATTCGGGCGGATTTATCCCCACAAGGCCAATTCAGATTTTAGTTGTTGATCTGCATCCAGATCATATCCTTAAGGCGATCAATATTGAATCCGCTTACAGATGAAATAAAGATATGTGGCACATCCTGAGGCAAATCCGCTTCCATTTGTTTCATCATAAGTTCATCGAGCATATCGCATTTGGTGATGGCCAGAATGCGCTTTTTGTCCATGAGTTCAGGATTAAATTTCCGCAGTTCGCTTTCGAGAATGCCATATTCTTTTTGAATATCCTTCGCATCGCAGGCTATCATAAACAACAAGGTTGAATTGCGTTCGATATGCCGCAGGAAGCGGTGGCCCAGGCCTTTGCCCTCGGAAGCACCTTCAATAATTCCGGGAATATCTGCCATGATGAACGAGCGATCACCCCGGTATCTCACCATTCCGAGATTGGGAACAATGGTGGTAAAAGGATAGTCGGCGATTTCGGGTTTGGCAGCGCTCACAACAGAAAGCAAGGTGCTTTTTCCTGCATTCGGAAATCCAACAAGTCCGACATCGGCAAGAACTTTTAATTCAAGAATTTTCCATTCTTCTTTGCCTGGCTCACCTGGTTGAGCATATCCCGGAGCCTGATTGGTACTCGTCTTAAAATTTGTATTTCCAAGGCCACCGCGGCCACCGGGCACAATGATGTACTCCTGACCATCCTCGGTTATTTCACATTCGTGTTTTCCTGATTCTGAATCCCGGGCAATTGTTCCCAACGGCACGTCCAGAATAACGTCGACACCCTGGGCACCCGATTTGTTGGCGCTACTGCCATTTACACCATCTTCACCCACAACGTGTTTGCGGTATTTAAGGTGAAGCAATGTCCACATTTGTTTGTTGCCTCGAAGAATGATGTGTCCGCCCCGACCACCATCACCACCATCCGGGCCACCGCGTGGTACAAACTTTTCGCGGCGGAAATGCGCGCTGCCTGCTCCGCCCTTTCCAGAACGACAACAAATTTTTACGTAATCAACAAAATTGGAATCTGCCAAGGGAATATTTTTTCAATAATTCTGGTTCGGAAAACAATGTGAGCGTTTACCTGGCCAGTTCGTTTATGCTTCTACAGATTCACGTATGGCTTTGTAAAGGCGCTCTGCGATTTCGGTAATTTCACCAATGCCGCGAATGCCTTTGTATTTGCCTTGCGAGCGGTAATACTCCGCCACCGGTGCTGTTTCGCGATTGTATACTGTAATTCTGTTTTGTATTATTTCGGGATCAGAGTCGTCTTTGCGACCACTGTCTTTGCCGCGATTCAACAATCGCGCTTTAAGTTCTTCTTCTTCCACTTCAAGAGCCAGCATGCAGGTAATGGAAACATTGCGGGATTCGAGAAAAGTGTCCAACGCTTCAGCTTGTGCGCTGGTGCGAGGGAAACCATCAAAAATAAATCCTTTGGCATCAGGGTGTTTGTTTACTTCACTTTCGAGCATACTGATTGTTAAACTATCTGGCACAAGTTCACCTTTCTCGATAAAACTACCAGCTTTCTTACCAAGCTCAGTTTCGCCTTTGATGTTGCTGCGAAAAATGTCACCGGTACTGAGGTGTACCAAATCGAATTTTTCTTTGAGGTTTTCGGATTGAGTTCCTTTACCTGCACCGGGAGGGCCAAATAGAACAATATTCAACATGCGCTTAGTGGATATGAAATATGGAAGGGGCTAATATACAGGACAAGGAGATCATAAACAGAACGAACTTCACATTGTCGCAACATGATCGCAAACCCAATTAACCATATTCGTCTCTAAATCAATTCACTAAAATCTGAAAAGGCAATCTCTATTCGATGATTGGTATCAAACCACGGATCCCCATATCCACCACATTCTCACCAATTTCTGGCTCGTAGAGCCCATCAGCAGTTACTTCTGTCCACTCAAAACTATGGTTGTTTGAAAGGGATAATACGACCACAATATCTTCTGTTTCGGAACCTGTGATAACCAACGGAGAAGCAAACTGTCCGGTTACAACGCACGAGCCTGCAGGTATTGGCGACGTGCTGAAAAGTGGATTGGGAACCGTTGTAGCCCCGGGAGGAGCTTGTCCGGTAACAACATACGGTGAGCCCATGATGTCAGCCTCAAGGCCCCAATATCCCTGCAATTTATCATCATCAACCACCTGTTCCTGGGTGTTAATGGTGTAACTCGATATATAATTGTTGAACCCGATAAAACTCGCCAGGGTGGCATTCCAGTTCAAACCAAGCGCACGAAATTGAATATCGTAATTCTGATAAGACAATGAAACCCGAATGAAATTGTATGAACCCGGCGTCAAATCAGCCAATTTATAGGATTTAAAAACTTCGTCTTGCCCAACGATTGTAGCCTGATCAAAATCAATGGCAGCCGCACCTCCGGCATTGGTTTGCTCACCTTCATAGACTATATTTCCTGCACCCAGAGCTGTCATGGCGCTCGGAGAAAGTTCGATGTAATGTGCAGAAATTCCGTTAAAATCGGGTGATTGAGCTGCGTTTCCTCCGGCAACATCTTCGGCAACACCAAAATTATTAAGCCGAACCTGCGTGCTGTCAAATCTGAATTTAAAGATCAATTGTGGCGCGTGAGGAGGTGTCAATTCAGCGGCGGGATCATCTGCTTTGCATGATGCGAGAAAAGCGGCGATGACAACCAGAACAAAGCTTGTAAAAATGAACGAGGATTTCATCTATTGAATTTGGGTCGAAGATACCTCGAAAAGGGTCAAACAAGGCCATTCAGGCTGTTGAAATCGCGTTCATAAATACCGAATTGGCACGCAGAAATTGAAAAACTGCCCTGTACTCACATTCTACTTTCGTGTTTTTACGGACGTGAGACGGATTACCTTGATAATACTGGTGTTGCAGGTGCTGTGCGGTGTGGATGTCCGTGCTCAGCAGCATACCGTTGTCAATCTGGGAAAAACCGATTCGGCCGAAACTGAAAGCCAGTACAAAATTGTAATCAGTTATTATTCTCCAGCCGATAAACAACATCTTGATGAATTTCAGCAACTGATTAGCTCATATCTTGATTTGTATATCGACAAATGCGCAGCACTCGAAAATGGTGATGTAAAATTGCGCAAGTCCAGGCGCGAAACCCTCAAAGAACTCAACAACATTGTGCAGGGAGCTTTGGAGTTTTATGAATACGAGCCGCTCAAATCATTCAAAGGTTTTACTTCGAATGTTGATGCCAAATTGGAATCGATCGACAAGATGGATTTTAATCGAACCGGGGCTGCACCAACGGAAGAGAACAAAGAAATGCGCAATTTCTATTTCAAGCGCGAAATCGAAAGTCTGAAAGAACTTGTGCGCATGGAAGTAGGCATTTATGCTTCGGCCAATGTGCTGATGCACGATAGCAGCAGTGAAATGGTGATAGATGAAGGAACAAGACAGAAGCTCTTAGACCAATATGCCACATTTGACTCGAACTCCACACTGGAGCCGATTCGCATAGCACTGAGTGACTCCAGTCAGGCGCTGATCCACTTTGAAGATACGTCTTCGCTTTTCCCATCGGATAAGGTTTCGAACACAAGCGCGCCTTCCGGGAATTCTGATTTTGCAAGCGAGGTACTGGGGCTGCTTAAGGCCAACAATTCGAAATTGGATGGCATGCAAAAACAAATTGATGACCTGCGTACCGAACAACTCAAACTGTGGCAGAACTCGCAGGATGAAAAAAACCTTGCAATGCAAAACCAGATCAATGACCTCAAAGAAATGGTACTTGCATTGATGAACCAGACCGCCGGAGATCCCGTGGTTTCAAATGATAAAGTGAGTTCACCTTCGCGAAACAATGCTCCATCGGTTATTTTGAATTTACCTGAATCCATCAATGTCTTCTTTGCCCGTGGTTCATCGTTGCTCGATGCGAACTCGAAACTAACGCTAAATGAAATTGTGGATATTCTTGCGCGCAACCCGAATCTGAGAATCATCATCACAGGGTTTGCTGATAAGACCGGTGATCCCGCAAAAAATTTGCTTTTATCTCAGCAACGAGCAAGTGCTGTTCAGAAGTTCATTTCGCAAAGCGGGTTAGCATCCAATCGATTCTACCTGAATTATTTTGGCGATAGCGAATCATCTGGCGAGAAGGCAAGCGATCGCAAAGTGGTTGTAGGATTTGTGCAGTAATATGCTACTGTTCAATTTTTCTGTTTCCAGAATATTCTTCCGATGGTAAATGTAAAATCGCGGCTATGAGCGCTATTCATGGTAAATCCACCAAGATGTTGGGTTCCAAGTTTAAAGAGCCATTGGCCTTTGGGCATCCATTGCATTTCTGCACCTAAACCCAATCCACCATATCCGCCATAACTAATACGTTCACTAAATATGAATCGATCACCAATCAGATGATTCATGCCGAGATAAACAAGAGGAACCGCAGCTCGATTTGGCCAGATACTTACACCAAACTCATAATAATCTGTTTTCGTAAAATACTTGCTGAACCGCACATGAAGAGACAATGGCAACACTGCAACAAAGTTCTTTTTGGTGGTAGTGGCATGAATTGAATCTGTGAGGTTTGGCAGATCCAATGTATCCGTTGCCAGATCAAACAAATCATTCGTTTCTACTCCTTTCCAGGTAGTGAGCGAATCAAAGACAATTTGTTCTGACTGTTTATTCCAGGCCACAAAACCGAGATCACGAAGCCCGATGCTAATGGCGCCTTTGTGATCTGCAATGGGTAAATTAAAATCCAAATCGAGAGCTAATCCAAGACCACTGCCATTGGCCCATCCACTTTTAAGTGTGTCACTTCGATAGTAATCGCCTGTATAACTCAAAGCAAGGCTATCACCGGTCGGACTTGTATATAACTGCGCATTTTGCAAAACGAGTGACTGGTATTTTTCTCCAGCGACCAAAGACAATGAAAGAGAGCTGAGCGATTTTTTATTAAAAAGTCCGACACCAAATTTCTGCCAACTTTGATACTGCGCAATCATTGGTCCCAATTGAACGGAGTCGCCAGCAAACTGCGCATTGCCCTGGTAAATTGTGCTAAAGAGTTTATCCGTATAACTAAGTGAAGCATGATAGTTCGTATTAACCTGAAGCCGTAAACCCCAGTTATCATGTCCAAAGAGAGTATCACCAAAACTCCAAAACTGGAAACCTCCCTGTAAAGCAAAACCCGCACGGTTTAGTGCATAGGAGTTATCTACCAGCTCATCAATACGTGCAGAACTGATATGTCCGCCGACCACATTTTGTTTGATAAACTGGATGTCAACAGCATTTCCTCCAGCCATGCCAAACCCTTCCAGCAAAATCATGCTTTGCGATTCGCGGTAAGAGTTATCATTTCCCAGAAACAAAATAGACGGTGTAATCTGGGCCGACAGAGTTGTTGAGGCCAAAACAAAAATGGTAAGGAGGAAATGTCTTATCACGCCAATAAATTACTTTGGGCAGAATTACACAATATACTGCCTGAGATTTGGAGAATGTAATTCAACTTTTAAACAAGGTTTTGGCTTTTGATCAACGAAATTCCACTTGAACTTCACCATCTGCCACCAGCTTAAAATCCATGTAATAGTTCTGGTATAGTCCAACCAATTGTGGATATTCCGGGGTGTTGAAGACGACTTCTATCACCAGCGAATTTTCCGGATTAAAAACATCAATGATGCTTTGTGAAGCAGGTATAATCAGCATAGAATGTGCTGCAACAGTTTGACCGGCTATGCCAGTTTCAGACGCCGCAGCTATTGTTTGTTCACTCACAAAGGAAATATTGGAAGTGTTTCCTTCTGCACTGAAATAGGCATTTAACGTTGCAGAAAATGGAAATGTATTGGTGACATACAAAACAAATTTTCCATCTGCAGTCAATTCCAGATCTTCTGCAATCACAAGAGTATCGCGCAGGGTCAAATTACTCATACCAATATTGAGTGGAATATCTATTTCCATTTCCGCATTCAACGCATTTTCGGTATAGATAAAATCGGCACCATCGCTCACATCACCAAGTGGATTGATCTTCACGTTGGCAATCATGTGCAATGCATCAGGCAAATTCTCTATAAAGTCATCTATGTTGCTATTCTGAGCATTCAAAGTAACATCATACACATCGGGAGTCACTACTCCGTTATTGTCAAAAGCACGCGTCAGATGAATTGGTTCAAACAACGATGCATGATTGAGGTAAACCGAACTGCTGTTGTAAGAATTCTGTGCGACCAATTCACTAAAATCCAATTCGAGATCTGCGCCCACATTATTCTCCACGTGCAGTGACATCGTTGTACCATTTAGGTTCAATGCGCCGGTTGGCATATTGAAGTCTTCACCAAATTCGATGGTTTGATCCAGATCGTAATTGTGTTGTCCGAAATATCCTCTCGCATAATAAACTACCGGATCAATAAACTCCAGTTCGATGGTCACATAATCATCTCCATACACCACTGCTTGTTGCGGCGAGTCAACAGAAGTCGCAATAGTGAGATGAGAATAAATCCGGTTGGACGAAAAGCCAGAGATTCCGGTCATATCGAGATGATAATCTGCTAAATCTATTTCACCTTCATACACAAATGGAATCTCGCCTACAGATGGTAAAGTTGTAGTCTGAATAACTGTTCCCACGCCATTGTATGTAACACCCGGCAAATCATATACACATGCAAGATAGCCGTTGATATAACTTTTCAGTTTGTAGCGCAATTTGCCCGATTTCATAATGACTTCTTTTAGCTGCGCATCATTGACATTGATGAGATTGTTTTCCTCTTCATCAATGAGGGCAGTGCCATTTGGCAAAGTGAATGGGCCACCCAGAAGTGGAACATCGAATACTTTTTCGATTAAGGTATCAGGAATTTCAACAAGGGAATCGATTTCAAAGTCCGTCAGATTTTCATGAAAAATCAAATGCCACAAACCATTTTGATCTGCGCTAAGGAGTGAGTCCGTTACAATATCTGCCAGGGTAACACGTCCGAAGGCGACAGGCCCCAAAATGTGCGGATCCCATGAAGTTGGTTCTTCCCGTTTGCATTGAGTAAATAAAACCACCAGAAGAACTAAAACGGCAGGTATCCAACTTTTTTGTTTCATGCAAATGGGTAATCAGAAGGTTTTGTATATTCTTCGAAAAGAGAAAAATGATAAGGCAGTTACAAACTAAAACCTTTTTCCCCGAAATCAATGAATTATGATCGCTTTTTCACAAACACCTGAGGTCGTTGCAATTTGAGCAAACTGAAAATGAGTGCTAAAACCAGTGGTATCGCTGGAATTGGCAATTTTTGGGGGATGACGAACCAAAAAATGACCGTTAAAATCAACAGGATAAGATATCCATTTAGGAAAGAATTCTTCCACCCTGAGAAACTGCTTTTTGCAGAAAACGCAAAAATCAGCACCAGGGGATTTGCCCAAAGGATATTGAGATTCCATTTTGTAGCCTGATGATCGGTGAAAAACCAGAGAAAAACAACAAGCAATCCAATAAGTCCAACAGTGAAAAAAACGATGCGATCTGTGAGTTGAAAAGTTTTCCTTCTTCTTTTGAGAACCAGCAAACCAACAATCAGGTGCAATGCAAGAAATAGCCCAAGAACAAACAAAGGAGTAAAAACAGTATCAAGCGACAACTCGAATTCTTTGGGCAACAATTCTGCAGCTTGATGCACAATGGGCTGGTCGCCAGCAAAACCATAGTTAAATTCTTTGAGCAACGAATCAGGAAGAAACATACCCTGCCCGGCCTCCATAACGCGATCACACGGAAGGCCCAGAGCAATATCAATTCCAAAATCACTCCAAGGTTGATAGTTCAGATAGGTCTGAATTGCTTGTCTGAAAGTAATTTGAGCCGGATAGACATATGAAAATGTAGCCTGATTGTCCAGGGCCTTTACAATAATGTCACGCACTCTGGTAGAGCAATTGTCGTAAAAAAAATCGTACCTGTATGTTCTGTTTTCCGGTTTAAAATTTTCTTCGAGTAAATCGAATAGCGTTTGTTTTTCGCGCTGCGAAAGAATCAATTCCTGCTCTTCGATTCCACGCCCGAAGTGCAGATATTCACTTTGAAACATACCAAAACTAGCTTTGGAGAGCATGTAGGGCAGTTTTCCGGTTGCGAACTTCGCGTAGAAATTTTTTGTCTGAAAATCGAACGTTCCATAATTGTATACGATGTCTACAATCCTGCCCTCCTGCAGATCCTCAAACCGAATGGCAGTATGGCCAAAAACGCTGTATAAGTCAGGTCCAGGGCTGCAGGTTAGAATGGTGAAACGTGCATTCTCAGTAACGGTGATTGCCTGTGACATCAATGCCGCGCAAAACGTAAGAACGAAAGCAATTAAACCCCGTTTTATATAGTCGTTTAAAATTTTCATATTCAAATTTCCAATTCGCCTTCGTAAACAAAGTTGGCAGGACCTTTTAACCACACATCCTCAAATTCGCCGTTGCCAAGGTTGCGAAAAGTGACTTCCAGTTTACCACCGCGTGTTTCGATTTGCACAGCATTAAGTTCGGAATGTAAGTATCCATAACTCAAAGCCATTGCGGTTACTCCGGTTCCACAACTCAACGTTTCTTCTTCCACTCCCCGCTCATACGTGCGCACTGTGAGGTAGTCGGAGTGTTCTTCAACATAGTTCACATTGATACCTTCTTCTTTAAATCGATCGTTGTAGCGGATTTTG
>JBJXFC010000304.1:0-11825 GCA_046153915.1 Flavobacteriales bacterium | reverse complement strand
TTCAATGTGCCTTCTGCATTCACAAGATGATTTTCGAACGGACTGTGAATGCTGTGGCGAACTCCGAGGCAGGCGAGATGGTAAATTACATCCACATCTTTGCACAAATTCACCATGTGATCTGCTTCAAGAATATCGGCTTCAACAAATTTGAATCTTTCATTTTTTGCGGCATCCGCGTTGTTTTCAATCTTACCATTGGCAAGGTTGTCTATCACAACAACTTCATGTCCTTGCGCCAAAAGTTCATCTACAAGGTGTGAGCCAATAAATCCTGCGCCACCGGTAACAACTATCTTCAATGAATTCATATTAGTCCTGATCGTAAATTTCGTCAATTAAATAGACAGGGCGTTTGCGTGCGCTGTCGAGTGTTCTCCACAAATATTCTGCAATAATGCCAAGTGATATATTGGTAATTCCAAAACCTGTCATAAGTATTGCTACCGTTGCTGGCCATCCTGTTTCCAAATCGTTGTAAAGCAATTTGCGGGTGATGAGATAGGCTGCCCAAAGAAATCCAAATATGAAAAGCAGAAAACCGATGATCGTTACAAATCGAATGGGTGCATAGGAGAAAGCAACAAATGAATCAATAAACAGTTTGATTTTTTTGCCCATTGTCCACTTCGACTTTCCGGCTTTGCGCGCAGCTTTTTCATACGACACAAAAACCTGCCTGAATCCCATGGTAAGGATTTGCAACATAATCGACGAATTAGATTCAACATTGTTGTTCAGGCAGTCGATCACTTTTCGGTTGAAGAAAACAACATCAAAGCCATTATCCGGGTAGTTCTTGTGAACGTATTTGCGCATCATCGCAGCGTAAGATCGGGTAAACCGCCGTGCCATAAAACCAGTAGCCGTATTCTGACGAGACCCAAAAACAATATCAAATCCTTCCTTCGATTTTTCATGAAGTTTCAGAATTAGTTCAGGTGGATCTTGCAAGTCGGCGGGCAAAAACATTGCGTATTGCCCACGCGCATGTTGAAGTCCGGCGCGCACTGCAGCATGTGATCCAAAATTGCGGGAGAGTTTTACGATGCGCGATGAGAACGATTTACCACTCAGATGTTTTCTAAAAACCGCCACGGAATCATCGGTAGAACCATCATCTACAAAAATCACTTCACAATTATTGAGATGATTTGAACGGAAAAATGTATCCAGTGCACTTGTAAGTGATGGAATATTCTCCTGCTCGTTGAGAAATGGAATGATGATGCTTATATCCTTATTCATGGCTTAGTTTTCAATTCCGATTTCTTTGCGAATTTCCAGAGGAAGCCTATGCAATTCTTCTACCTTGCCTTTGTTCATTGCCGGGCTTCCGATAAGAATCGAAAGCGGCTCACAATCTTTTGTCACAACAGAATTGGCGCCAACGAGTGTTTCATGGCCAATTTTTACACGTGGTAAAATGGTTACATGCACCGCAATCTGACAACCTGATCCAATAACAGGTCCTTTCTCGAATCCGAATTTTTCGTACAAAGCCGGACGCTTGTAAGACATGGGATTGCCATTGGTAGTTACACAAAATGGAGCGATGAAAACATAATCGCCAATGGTTGTATCGTAACACAAATGCACATTGGAGTGGATAGAGCAGTGATGCCCGATGCTCAGATTGCCTTCAAGATCACACATAGATCCTATGGATGTGTAATCACCGATAATTGTTTTTTCGCGTATCAGAGCTTTGTGATGCACTTTGACGTGATCGCCCAAAACAGCACCAATGTAGATAGTGCATCCTTCACGAATAAGGCAGTTCTCACCAATGATCAATCTATCAAATACAAGATCGTTGGCATTCGTTTCGCGCGATACCCAGCCAGTCGCATGTCCGTATCCAATATTGCAATTGTCCTGGATATGCGTATTGTTCTTTATCAGACAGTTGTCGATGATGCAATTGTGGCCAATTGTAACATTGTCGCCAATAACAGCGTTGGCTCCAATGATGGCGTTGAATCCAAGTGTTACATTTTTACCAATGATAGCGTCATCAGATATTGTATTGTACATCATCATATCATTTCAACAAGTTGAATTCCGTTATAGATTTCCTCTCCTTTCATCATCAATTCTGCTGCTTTTAATCCACCAGATTGCAATCGAATAATTGGATCAAATCCAATAGCAGAAGGCAAGATGCCCATGTGACCTGGTTTTACCTCCCCGGGGTAAAATGCAATTTTATCGGCACACTTCACTTCATCGATATGTCCTGCATACCGCAGTATATTGGGATGTTCGAAAGAGTGCATCAGTTTCTCGATCAGTATTGGAGATTTTTCATCGCCAATCCAAGTATCTGTAAAAGGATAAGCTGTAAAAATAATTGCCTCGGCATTTCGGTATTTGACTGGTACTTCAAAGTTAGGAAAATCTCCTATCCAATCAATGTTTAGGTCGCTGTATCGGTTGCGGTGTTCTTTCCTATCACAGACAGCGAGAGAATCACAAACGCGCGATAGAACCTGTGCGATATGCGGACCAAAATCATTGTTGCACATCAGCACAAACGTATTTCGATAAGGGCATAGACCTGCATCAAAAATCAATTTGAGTGCCATATCGCCGAGGTAGTTAAACACGTCTACGTCCGGATGGCGTTCATTGGTCGCTCCAAGCTTTAGATTTTTGTTGCGCACTTGTTCAATATCAACATCTGCATTTCGCCATTCCCAGGCTTCATACATCAATGGAATTACCGCGCCTTGTTTTGCATGCTGCAATTTGGATTGATCGAGTGGGCGCAAGTGGCCAGAGTTGGTGATGACATCAACGCTTCCAATAATTTCCGGAGTGAGTTTGTCAACAATCGTCACAAGTGAATTATCAATGCCAGCGAGGTCCAATTGATCCAGCGTCAGTTTTTTCACATCTTCAACGCTTCCATACCGCGTGTTTTGGGTGAATGCAATAACGCGCGCTCCGGCAAGGGCAGCGAGCAAAGGAGTAACTACATAAGCTCCTGTGGCCGCTTCGGTGAGTACGGTTTTTCCGCCCAGATCGAGTTGCAGTCTATCAACAGCGGCATGTATTTTCTGATTAACCGAAGTCATAGGCATTGAGGGCGTGCACTACACGTTCTACATCTTCATCACTCAATTCAGCAAACATGGGCAATGAGAGGCAGTGCGATGCAAGGTATTCGGCATTCGGGCAATCACCTTCCTGGTAGTTCAAATGGGCATAGGCCTTCTGCAAATGACAAGGAACAGGGTAATGCAATGCGGGGAAAATATTTTTTTCATTCAGGTATTTCATCAGATGATCGCGATTTTCTGTTGTGATCACGAAGAGATGATAAACACTGTCCGCCCACGATGGTTGTTTCTGCAGTCGAATAAGCGGATTGCTGATATGCGTCTGATAGTGTTGCGCAATTTGACGACGGCGATTATTCCAACCTTCGAGGTATTTGAGTTTGATTGTAAGACTTGCACCTTCGAGTCCACCCATGCGGTAGTTGTAACCAATTTCGTCGTGGTAATAGCGCACCTTGCTACCGTGGTTGCGCAAGGAGCAAAGGTGTTCGGAATAGCTGCTGTTGTTCGTTGTAATGCCGCCAGCTTCACCACATGCGCCTAGATTTTTTCCCGGATAAAAACTAAAGCAAGCCATTTCTCCAAAGGTGCCTACATTTTTCGATTTATAGCGTGCACCTTGCGCCTGAGCGGCATCTTCAACCATAAGCAGATTGTGTTTTTTGCAAATGGCGTGAACCGCATCAATGTCGTATGGTTGACCATAGAGGTGGACACCAATTACAGCTTTGGTTCTTGGACTTATTTTTTCTTCGATTTTACTCACATCAATTTGCCAGGTGTCTGCTGTGCAATCCACAAACACAGGAGTAGCGCCAGCATGTGAAACACCCCAGGCAGTTGCTATAAATGTATCTGCCGGAATAATCACTTCATCACCCGGGCCAATTCCAAGTGCTATCATCGCAAGATGGAGAGCGGTTGTTCCATTGTTCACACCAACGGCATGCGTTGAACCGATATACTCGGAAAATGCCTTTTCAAATTCCTCTACAAATGGACCACCGCTGAAGGCAGTGTGTTCATATACCTTTTCCCAGGCTGCAAAAATTTCTTCTTTGACGTGTTTGTGCTGGCCTTTGAGGTCCAGACAAGGAATTTTCGTCATAGTGGCGCTTATATCTGACATTGTATTGATTCTGATTAGGTATGAATTAAGGCGCGGCAAGATAGGAAGGCCGGCCAGAATTGAAGGGCGTAAACCACGGTGATTTTTAGAAAAATATTGATACCATGCGATTCTTTTAACTATCATGAAATCAGTCTTATACAAAAGGATGAACGCGGTTGGTCAGGTCGTTTTTTTCAAATCCCCGAGTGAATCTTGAAATGTTGGGTCAAAAGGAATAGAAATGGGCTCTGGTATCAGCAACTTTTTGGGAAAAATTTGGAATTGAGAATCAGGGTGTTTTGAAATCTGGCATGGTCATTGAAATACACATTTCATCTCAAACTTCACAGTAAGTTTTGGTTTTTGGATTCGTCCAAAAGATTTTGGTTAAGGTTTAAGGAAAGTACCCCCGGAAACGTCTGGGGGTTTTTCTTTTTGGTATTTTCTTGCCACGTATTCATAAGTAAAGGAGAGGTCAGAAGCCTGTTTCCTTATCTCACTGAATTTTGAATCTGAAGAGCAATTACCCGATCGCAATCCTGTGAGCGGTCATACATATACGCAATAATCAAATAATCATTTTCAGTTTGACTGTAATTTCCTTCCGCTCGCGATACATCTCGAAGAGAGTAGAATCTATCCTGAGAGTAATACCTGTAGTTGTAATAGCCCTGTTTCAATAATGCCTTGCAGGTGTATGATTTCAATTTTTGATCGTAAGTGCAAAGCAATTTGGTTTTTTCAAATTGGTTGAACCAACCTTCCACATAGATTTCAGATTCTTCCATTTCTGGCATTTCGAGCAAAAAATGAACCCATACGTAATCGGCCTCGAGGTGCGAATCATCCGCCAGATCATTGCGTATTAGAAATTTGCCATTGATATCGGGTTGGGTGCTGTAAGACTTGCCCCCGGTTGGCAAATCGGGTCTTAACCAGGCATGATATCCATCGGATTCCTGGGTGATTTTATCTGTTTCTATACTCGCATACTGGATACTCTTCATTTCGAAACTCCTGAATTCAGCGCCAGACTTAAACATATTTTCACCCATGTTGAATTGATACACTAGATCAGTGTTCTTGATAAAAACAGGTTTCAAATTGGTAATAGCCGTCGACCAGTCCATGTTTTGGAGCAAAGTCACATGGAGATCTCTGGTAGGGTCCAGAAAAGTAAAGTCTTCGTAGTGAATATTAAAATTGACGTCCTGGCTTTTGTATCGTTCGGCAATTACGCTGCTCGCAGTGGCATTTCCAGTCAGTGAAACAGCACTTTCATAAATGACCACCCGGTAGTTTATTTTCCATTCAGCTTTGTCTGCTGCATCATTTCCTGAGAAAACCGTTATCAGATAATTTCCGGAATACCGCGGCTTAACCATGTCATTGGGGAATGTAAAGCGATGGTGAACAAAGTCTACGGTAGTATTGAATGATGCTTCGTACTCTGTAATGCTCTGGCTTGGAAATCCCTGTATGTATTCACTGGCATCGAGATCGCTCATTTGCCATAGGTGATTGCAATGATGCACTACATAGCTGTAATTATTTAAATCCGTAGTCATTTCATCAAAATGAAATTCCAAAGATTCTCCGCTATTGAGTCCAATAATTGGATATCCAATTGGGTTTCCTTCCGGGAAAACCTGCACGCTTTTAAAGTTTGTGTCACAAACCAGGTTTTGATAGACTTCCTGCGCTGCAATTCCATGCCACAAAAGGCAATGCAGAGATAGAATGAAGAAATATTTCACGGTGTAAATTTCTGGCATAAAGCGGTACGACAAAGCGAAAATCGTTCCAGAATGCAAAATATTGTGCAATAAGTTATTTCCAGGGGTCAGATTTGGGGGCATTTCTTGGCCTTCTTTCGAAATATCAGCAAGAAATCTTCGTTGCTTAATGCCCCGCGACCTGCCAAAAAACCAACAATTAATCCGTAAGTTCGCGCCATGAAATCTCGTCTTGGAATTCTGTTGTTTATCTTGTTTGTTGTGCTGTTATTTGCAGGATGTGGAGAAAAGACAAAACCATTGCAGGGAAGGGAATACAACGGTGTCATGTTCGGTTTGCCCTATCATATTGAAGTGGTAGGCGATTCAACCAACTATCAGCAAGGTATTGATTCTGTTGTAAAGGCATTCGAGGACGCTTACAATCTGGCCGATCCAAACAGTGTGTTATCGCGTTACAACACCTTTAACAGAACAGATACCATGTTTGTTTTTAATGATAGTACAAGGGCTTTTGGATTGGTGTATGATCAGTTGAGGGATTTTAACAGGCATTCCCTGGGCTATTTTGATCCAACCACCAACCCGCTTAAAAGGGCTTGGTTTTACACACGAACCAATCAACTTGGAGAGCCAAATCTTGATTCTTTATTTGAATTCGTTGGTTTTGATGGAGCTAAAATGGATTTAATTGAAGTAACGGGTGAAAATTATCAATATCAGATCAGCCATATGCGAAAAGCGGATGCCCGTATTGAGGCGGATTTTACGCGATTCGCTGCGGCGGTAACCATGGACAACATAGGAGACTATCTCAAATCATTAAACGTATTGCAGTTTCGGATCATTTACGAGCAAAGTGTTCTCACGTTTGGAAATTCGGTTGATGGATTGAACATTATTCCCATGGGATTGGGCAATGATTCGGCTGATCAAAAAGTGCGTGTGATCAACCGTGCTTTTGCATACAAGCAAGCCGAAGATAAAGTGCAGATGGTGGATCCTACTTACGGCTACCTGGTTGAGAACGAAATGATGTATGTGGCGGTTTCTGCAAAAACCATGGCTGAATCGGAAGTGTATGCTGAAGCCTTTACGATTATGGGTCTCGATAAAATGCTTGAGTTCTACAATACCAATCCAGAAACAGACATTCAGTCTTACGTTTTTTATCTCGACAATGAGGTATTAAACAACGCTTCCACCAATGGACTTAACTCCATGCTCGTCAATGATTCGTTGGTAAATCAATGACGTTTAATTTGAATGCATGAAGATAAGTCCGCGCATACTCGCCATCGAATCCAGTTGTGATGATACCTCGGCAGCGGTGCTCGAAGGGAATCGCGTTTTGTCGAATGTTATTGCCGGACAGAAAGTACACGAGAAATTTGGTGGGGTAGTTCCGGAACTTGCAAGCCGTGCGCACCAGGCCAATATTGTTCCCGTTGTAAGACAGGCTTTGCTGGAAGCAAATATTCAAAAGGTGGAATTGGATGCCATCGCTTTTACACAAGGGCCGGGCTTGCTCGGAAGTTTGCTTGTAGGCGGTTCTTTTGCTAAAAGCATGAGCGCGGCATTGCAGATTCCACTCATAGCTGTGCATCATATGCAAGCTCATATTCTGTCTCATTTTATTGATGGAAATAACCTGAATGGATTTCCGGACTTTCCATTTTTGTGTCTTACAGTGAGCGGAGGTCATACTCAAATTGTCATTGTTTATAATCCGTATCGCATGGAAATTGTTGGAGAAACAATTGATGACGCGGCCGGTGAAGCTTTTGACAAGGCGGCCAAGGTTATGGGATTGCCTTATCCCGGCGGTCCCATGATTGATAAGCTCGCAAGTGAAGGAGACGCTTCGAAGTATAAATTCACAACACCGCGTATCGCTGAATTTGATTTTAGCTTCAGCGGATTGAAGACCAATTTACTTTATTTCCTGAAAGAACAAAATGATCGCGATAGTTCATTTATTGAACGCGAGAAAAAGCACATTTGTGCATCCTATCAGTCTACGATTGTAAAATACCTGATGCAGAAACTTGAAGCTGCGGCCGTCCATTATGGAGTAACGAATATTGGCCTTGCCGGCGGAGTTTCAGCAAATTCACTGTTGCGATCTTCATTTCAAGAACTTGCGGATAGGCGCGGATGGAAAGCCTTCATTCCGCCCTTTGTTTATTGCACAGACAATGCTGCTATGATCGGAATTGCAGCTTATTATAAATTCATTGTTGCTGATTTGGCAAGCGAAAGCACTGTGCCTTCTGCCAGAATGGAGTGGAAGAGCTTTTAGCGAAGCAAATAGATATGACCAAGTCGGGTTATACTTTCATTCTCAAAAGTGATAGCTTCAACTCTGTAATTGTAAACATCATCGCCTACACCAGTTGAAGGCAGCCATGCTTCGTCTTGATTGGTCGTATAAAAGATAAGATCACCAAGTCGGTTGTAGATGTAAATTTTTATGTTGCTTACGTTAAAACTGCTGATATGCCAACCTTCATTTATGCCATCTTCATTTGGAGTGAATGAGTTTGGAATAAATATATCCCATCCACATAAATAAGTCTCAACGTAAATTTCTGAGTTTGCAACTCCACATTCGTTTGAAACTGTTATTTCATAAACTCCAGCTGTATTAAGAGTCAGGGAAGATGTTGTATCTCCTGTGCTCCAAAGATATTCGTCGTTTTGATCGGCTTCTGAATCTACTGTGAGATATGTGCCATTGCATATAAGCGTATCTTCAGGCAGGGATGCATATGGCAGCAGGAGCTTTGTAGCAAGAGTTCCTTCAGTTGCGATGCATGGCCCATTTGAAACGGTGATGGAATAATATCCTTGTTCAGTAATTGCAATAGAACTTGCAGTTTGACCGTTGCTCCACAAACCTTCAACTCCTGCGTCCAATACAATCGTTTGCCCTTCACAAAATAGAGAATCGGATGGGAGTGAAATGACAGGCATACTAAATACAGTGATGGTTACCTGATCTTCAACACTGCAGTTACCCGATGAAAAAGTGAAACTGTAATCACCTGTTTCATCAGCTATGATAGAAGCCGCCGTTTCGCCTGTGCTCCATAGGCCAACGATTCCTGCATCGAGAGTGACAGGATTGGTTTCGCAAATTTCCTGATCGTCGCCGAGGTCAATTACCGGCATGTTTTGTTCGAGTACTTCAACCTGATCCTGACTGGAACATAAACCGAACGTCACTTCAGCTGAATAAACTCCGACACCAACTTCTATTTGACTGGAAACTGAGTTATTACTCCAAAGGACAGAATCCCAGGAATTACCTGCATAAATCGAGGTTGTTTCACCTGGACAAATAGTGATATCAGTACCCAAAGTGAAATCTGGCATAGATAAAACAGTCACAAGAATGGTATCACTTTGAACACATCCTACACCGGCGGAATCCGTTGTTAGGATATATTCCAGAGTAATTGGAGATCCGCTGGTATTGGAAAGACTAAATACAGGATTGGAAATAGTTGTAGAGGAAATTCCAACGGGATTGTTCCATGAATAATTGTAACCGCTGAAGGAAGAACTTCCGAGCAAAACAATTTCATTGCTGCATACAGTAGTATCAGCTCCGGCTATAGGTTGATGCGCTAAATGATAATCATGACAACCAACCAGACTGATGTCGTCCAGACCAAAATCGTTTCCACCGGTTTGTGATTGTTGATTTATGATACAAAGATCCAACGCTGTTGCATTCCCGCTATTCCAGTTTACAACCAGCGCTTCCCAATCTCCGTCAGCATCGAGTGTATCCGCACTCATCAGTCCATTGAAAGAGGCCTGCAACAAGGCGGTAGGGTGGGGGTTGTTATTGTTGGTGATGTCTTGCGCCCAAAATGTAAAAACATAATCTGTATTTGGCTGGACCGCGATAGTTTGACACCATACCTCAGATCCACTTTGACCGGGTCCATTGGCGATGAAAAAATTACCGGTTGGTGGATTGGTATGATCACTGCCGATAAAGTCGCTGTGGTAAAAGATTGCATTGGCGCCGATGGTATAGGTATTTTCCGGGCAAAGTGGGCAAGTGAATATTCCGGTTACATAATCCAGGCCTGATGAAAATCCTGTATTGCCAGAGCTGAAATCACCATTGACAACAAGATCGGTTTCGTATTTGCATGCACCACATTGAGCGCATAACCGCCCCGTTATGAGTATAGCCAGAATTGTGCAAAAACGTAACATGATGCGATGATAAGAAAGGAATCCGTTTCTCGCAATTAATTTACCTTCCGGTAGGGCAAAAAAAATCCCTGGAATTCCAGGGATATTGAGGCTTACCGTGCATGGTAAATCTTATTTTTTGGCTTGCAGATCGAAAGTGAGAATGATCTCATTTTTAATCATGTCGTTGCCAAGATTGTCAAAGAATTTGTCTGAACCATACCGAACATCAAACTGAGAGCGATCAAATACCAGAGAACCACCTAAAACTGCATTCCCTGCATTTGGGGCAATGGTCATTACCGCTTTGGCATCTTTAGAAATACCCTTGATGGTAAGAGTGCCGTCTACTTCATAGTTCTGTTTGCTCTTTTGAGTCGATGATTTCACTTTAAAAGAAGCATCCGAGAATTTTCCTGCACCAAAAAAGTCATCACTTTTTAGGTGAGTTTCGAGTTTAGCAGAAGAACCAGCTTCTTCTCCGACAACTTTAATTGAATTCATATCGATCACAATTTCACCGGAAGCAATATTGCCATTTTCCATGGTGAAAGAACCAGATTTCACATTGATTGTGCCACTGTGTTTTTTGCCAGTGACTTTTTCTCCTCTCCAGGTGATTTTGGAGGTTGAAGCATCAAACGAGTAAGTGCCATTTTCAGTGGTGCGAATATTGGGGCTATTGGGATCGGTATTAAACTTTACCTGATTGGTATCCAAACCACTTTTGTGTGCAAGAGCGCATTGTTGGAAGTCTGTTTCGAACTTTGGATCTGCATCACGAAGTTGCTTGCACTTCTTGTAATCTTCGCTGGTGTTGTCACTAACTGTGGCACAAGAACAGGCATCGAATGCAGTAAGTGCTTTGGATTGAACAGCACCATCGGTTTTGGTTTCTCCGCAGGAAATGAGCATCAAAGCAATTGCTGCAGTAGCTAGAAAAAATTGGATTTTATTGGTCATGTGCGTGCAAGTTATTTTCCTTTAGGAGTTATGTTTTTCAATTCACCAATCGGTGCAACTGTTGTCGTAAGGTAACGACGTTTTTCTTCGGATGTCAGCTCTCTTACTTCCATAAATTCACGCGTGGTTTCTACACCTTTGTCATCAATGGATAATACAGTCATTTTCACATTGCTTAAAGAAGTCTCCGGATTTACAATTATTTCAACGCTCTTGGTATTCCATTTGGCATTCATAAAGTCATCCATGGTAAGTTCCTTTTTGGCTTCTGTTTTTACTTCGGCCTGTTTAGCATTGCTTTGATCTTCGTGGTTGCCCAAAATGGGGGCCAGTGTAAGACCAACAAGGCAAGACAACTTAATAAGGATATTCATCGATGGTCCAGAAGTATCTTTGAAAGGATCACCCACAGTATCACCTACAACGGCAGCTTTATGCGGCTCCGATTTTTTGTAGAAAATTTCTTTCTTTCCATTCACTTCAATTTCAACTCCTTTTTCGAAAGACTTCTTGGCATTGTCCCATGCACCACCGGCGTTGTTCTGGAAGATAGCCCAAAGAACACCGCTTACGGTAACACCGGCCATATATGCTCCTAAGGCTTCTGGACCCATTACAAAACCGATTATGATCGGAGTAACGATGGTGATAACCCCTGGCAACATCATTTCACGAAGTGCTGCTGCGGTCGAGATTTCTACACATTTGCCGTATTCTGGTTTGCCGGTGCCTTCC
>JBJXFC010000294.1:0-6113 GCA_046153915.1 Flavobacteriales bacterium | reverse complement strand
GTGCCTGGCAAAAATCCCGGTACATCTTCGAATACGAGTAGTGGAATATTAAAAGCATCGCAAAAACGAACAAATCGCGCGGCCTTGGTGCTCGATTTGATATCGAGAACTCCGGCGAGGTAGGCGGGTTGATTGGCAACTACACCAATACTTTTGCCTGCAAGTCGCGCAAAACCTACAATGATATTTTCTGCATAATCCTTGTGCACTTCAAACCATGAATCTGCATCGATGACATGCTGAATCACTTCATGCATATCATACGGTTGATTGGGATTGGCCGGAATGATTGTGTCCAGTTCAGGACGTGATTCATTGGATGAATTGTATGGTATTACAGGCGATTCTTCTTCGCAGTTTTGAGGCATGTACGAAATCAACGTGCGAATTTGTTTCAGACATGCAATATCGTTTTCTGCAGTAAAATGCGTTACACCACTTTTGGTAGAATGGGTAGATGCACCACCCAATTCTTCGCTTGTCACTTCTTCATGCGTTACAGTCTTCACAACGTTGGGACCGGTAACAAACATGTAGCTGGTATTTTCTACCATCATGATAAAATCGGTGAGCGCAGGAGAATAAACAGCTCCACCGGCGCAAGGCCCCATGATGGCACTGATCTGCGGCACAACACCACTCGCTTTTACGTTGCGGTAAAATATGTCGGCATAAGCACCGAGAGAAACTACACCTTCCTGAATGCGCGCTCCACCGCTGTCGTTCAGACCAATTACGGGAGCGCCGTTTTGCATGGCGAGATCCATCACGCGGCAAATTTTTTCTGCATGAGCCTCGGCAAGTGAACCGCCCATTACGGTGAAGTCTTGTGAGAAAACATAGACCAATCGACCGTCGATCGTGCCATATCCAGTCACTACACCATCGCCCAGATACACATCTTTATCCAATCCAAAATTGGTTGAGCGATGTGTAACCATCATACCCAATTCTTCAAACGAATTTTCGTCGAGAAGAAAATGGAGGCGTTCTCTTGCGGTGAGCTTGCCTTTTTTGTGCTGTGCATCAATTCTTTTTTGTCCACCGCCAAGTTGTGCTTCAGCGATTTTGGAATCGAGTACGTTGAATTTATCCTGCATATAGTGTTGGTCTATCGGGCGTCAAATGTAGCTGAAGGACGCATTTAGTCCTGCACGAAGTTTGGGTCAATTGGAGAGACTTTTCCTCCCCGGAATGCTATCCAGCAACAATTGGGTGTATTCCTTTTGTGGTCTGTAAAAGACGTCAGAGGCGGGGCCCATTTCTTCGATTTTCCCTTTGTTCATCACCATGATGCGATCGCTCATGTAATAAACCACATTGAGGTCGTGAGAGATAAATAGAAATGTGAGGTTGAATTGGTGTTTAAGGTCATTGAGCAAATTGAGCACCTGAGCCTGCACAGATACATCGAGTGCACTTACGCTTTCATCACAAATGAGAAAAGAAGGCTGCACAGCCAGGGCCCGGGCAATAACGATGCGTTGCCTTTGCCCGCCGCTGAACTCATGAGGATAGCGGTCGAGAAAATCTTCACTGAGACCAACCTGGATCATAAGTTCTTTGGCCCGTTGCAATCTTCCTTTGGCCGATTCGTGTAATCCAAAAACCTGCATAGGTTCTGTGATAGCCTCGCGGATGGTATGTTGTGGATTGAGGGCAGAATAAGGATCCTGAAAGATGATTTGCATGTCTTTTCGCAGACTTCGCATTTCGCCGGAACTTAATTGGGTAATGTCCTTTCCCTTGAAAAGAATCTGTCCTTCTGAAGCAGGAATCAATCCGAGCAACATGCGGCTGAGTGTGGTTTTGCCGCATCCACTTTCTCCAACCAGACCGAGTGTTTCGCCAAGACCAATGTTGAAGTTTACATCGTTTACTGCTCTAACTTCTTGTCCGTTCTTTCTGAAAAGTGATTTTTTGCCTTCGTAAATTTTAGAGAGGTGGCGCACTTCGAGAAGCGCGTTTTGCATGGATTCCAATTCGGAAGGGATTCGAATATCATTTCGCAGAATGGATTCAGGATCATCCGTTTTCAGAAAATCGTCTACGGTCTTAAGTCGTACTGATTTTTTTTCAGGATCGGGTCTGCAGGCCATCAATCCACGGGTATAGGGCTCTTTCGGATTGGTTAGAATGTCTTTAGCAGATCCTTTTTCCACTACTTCGCCTTTGCGCATTACAACAATGTTATCGGCAATTTCTGCTACTACACCGAGGTCGTGAGTAATAAAAATCATCGCCATGTTGTAGCGTGTCTGCAATGATTTGAGTAATTCGAGAATGCCTTTCTGAACGGTAACATCTAGCGCGGTAGTGGGTTCATCAGCAATCAGAATGCGGGGTTCGCAACTGATGGCCATGGCAATCATCACACGTTGCCGTTGTCCGCCGCTAAGTTGATGCGGGTACTGGTCAAACATTTCTGTCGCCCGCGGCAGACGCACTTCTTCAAACAATGCAATGGTTCTTTTTCGTGCCTCGTTGGCATCGACTTTTTTGTGGTGACGAATCATCTCGGATACCTGCAATCCGCACGTCATAACGGGGTTCAATGAGGTCATCGGCTCCTGAAAAATCATCGCAATGCCTTTGCCGCGCAGAAGTGACAAGTGTTCGTCATCCGGTTTTAGGCTGAAAGTAGGGCTTTTGGATTTTTCATCGTAGGTATTGAAAACATTTCGAAAGGCCTCTGCATCGAATTCAAATCTGCCCTTTTCGAAAAACGCCTTGTCTTTTCTCAGCAGTGCCATGAGGCTGAGCGACGAAACCGATTTACCGCTTCCACTTTCACCTACAATGGCAAGCGTCGAACCTGAAAGAAGCTCGAATGACACTGATTTCACTGCGGTCTGAAAGCCTCGTTCCGAACGAAAACCTACCATGAGGTCGTTAACTCTGAGCAGTATTTGATCCATCAGGGTTCGGATTTTTCATTGAAATTGACCTGGAGACAGGGCCTCGTTTTTTTCAGAACCGTATCGGCAAGCGTAATGCTAACGATCCTTCCGTTGTCTGTCATAGAGCGCCATTCGCAATACCCTACAGCATGTTTACAATCCCCGTATTTGCTGACATAATATTGGATAAAATCGCGTTTCATCGCCTCTACTCCAGAGTCATTTTTGGGATAGATGTCGAGTTCGATATTGTAAAGTCCGTTATCGTCGAAATTGTATGAAATTTCGTACCAGGTGGAGTCTTTGGAGTCTGGCGGAATGCGGTATACAAGCTCATCGGGCATGGAATAGACCGATTCGGCGTCTTCGAGTTTTTGCACATCTTCGGGTTTATCTCCAATCCGTATTCCTCTGAAATCGCCGCCTTCCGAAGATTTGAGGATTTTGCCCGCTCCATCCTTCTCCGGGTTATCATCTCCGCAGGAAGCGACAAAAACCAGAATCAACGCACCTGTGGTAAGTGCGCACCATTTCGTTAGCAAGGAAAACATGCAACGCAAAGATGCGCGACAGAACATCCTCAAAAAAGGGCAATAATCAAAAAAGAATACAACTGAGATTGTCGAAAACGCGAATAATTCGAAAAAGCCAAACGAATAAATCGAATTGGCTACCTATGCGCTGTTTTAAATTTGTCAGGATTTCAGCATGAACACAGGATCTCCAAAATATTCGAAGCAGGCTGCCCGCGATAAGATGGTGCAATGGACCAACAAGGCAGAGCGTTGCCATAGCGATGTGCGTAAAAAACTGATGGATTGGGGCTTTTATCGCGACGACCGCGAAGAAATCATTGGTTGGTTAATTGAGCAAAATCTGGTCAACGAACAACGTTACGCTGAGGCTTTTGTGCATGATAAGTTTGAATTCAACAAATGGGGCGCATCAAAAATTCAGATGCATTTGAAGCAAAAGGGCATATCGGAACGCAATATCAGCGATGCATTAAAAACGATTCCTGCTGAAGACAATACCAATATGATAGATGACATTATTCGAAAGCGACTCCCTGCCACCAAGGGACTTCAGTCATATCAGAAACGAATTAAAATAGCAAGGTATCTTCTTTCGCGAGGTTTCGAAAGTGATGTAGTTTGGGCAAGAATTGAATCCGTGGTTAAATAGAAATTCCGATGGTTACATGCGAATAGGTTCTTCCATAATATGGCTGTAAGCCACATACACAACCAGGCAAAATACGGGATACGCAACCAGCAGACCGACACCACAAAAAAGGGCTCCTATGATGAACAAAATTACGAGCACAATCATCAGGGCAATAAAATGCAATAATTTTTTGGTTACAATTTTCCTGCTGGCTTCCATGGCTTGCCAGGCACCCATGTTTCTCTTGAGAATAAAAATCGGAGTAAGGCACCACATGGTAGTAATTATAAGCGATGCCAATCCACCAATAAAACCATACATAAATATTCCGCTTGCCATTATTTCATCTACGAATTCCAAAAAATCATCGGGATCGGTCATGTTTTCCAATTCTGAGAGTCGCATCACAAGATCAAAACCATTATTGCGAATGAATGGTATAAAAATTAAAAGCGAAATGACAAGTGAAATAACCATTTGAATCAAAGCCGCGAGCACCAGATTTTTCCAGAATGGCGGTTTGAATCCATCGAAGAAATTATTGAAGCTGTAATCAAATTCAGAAGTTCGCGCGTTCATAAATGCAAAAATTCCAGCTCCTAGAGCCGAACCCACGAGAATGGAAAAAATGGTATCGCCAAATGGAATACCGATCGAGCCCAGAAGCATACTACTGCCTATAAGTATAACAAAATAAACCAGGGAAAATCCGATGAGGTATCCGGCTTCTTTGCCAAATAAGGTGAATCCTTTGCCCAGATAATCTCCGAAATCAAACTGATATCCATCGGTCAAAACTTCTTCTAAACTTTTGCCAGTTTGATTGGCTTCAATTTTATCCAGTACATCCATGGTTGCGATTGATTAAACACTTTGATTGCCTTGCTTGATGAAAATGTCTTCGTAAATAGCGAAGATAACCAGCGGAAAGAAGTGCATTGTGGCCAGGAATCCAACAACACACACAAAAATGCCCGCAATGGTGAGTATGTACACGAGTACAAAAAGCCCAAAGAAATAAAACCATTTTTTGATCACAATTTTCATGCTGGAAACCAAAGCATCAATCACGCTGTCGGTCTTAAACAACAGCAACGGAACACTCAGTGAGGCCGATATAAGGATAAAAATGAGCGGGATGTACGATAAGAAAATCCAACCCAGTCCTTCAAACATAAAGAACGGGTTTAAATCGCGGTCGAATCGGTTGTTTTGAAGACTGGAAACTGTATCTGCAATGCTGCTCAACCACAAGTAATAGGTAAGAAACAAAATGCCAAATGCAAGCAAATGAATAATGAGTGTAAGCCCTACGATTTTAGCCCATTTGGTTTTCATGGCAATAAAAAAATCGCTGAATTGATACTTGCGGGTTTCTCTACCAGTCATCAGAAAAGTGTAGGTGCCAGCGCGGAAAGGAAGCACCCAGCCAACGACGTAGGCCATTACGATAAGCCAGATTGCGATAAATTTCCAAAGCATGGATTCGAGAAAAACAGCAGGATCTTGCTGACTGGCAAGGTCAAATACACCTCCGAAGATTACGCTGAAGAAAAACATCAATAATATAATGTACATGATGAGATAAGAAGCCACCATGATGCCGCTGTGCCCCATCAAAAAGCCAAACGTTCTTCCAAAAAGGTTAAACATCTCCGACAAATAATCACCAAATCTGAATTCATAGCCATCGCGAATAACTTCTTCGATAGAACGACTTTGGCTATTGGTTTTGCCAGTTGGCTGATCTAAAATATCCATGTGTTAGTGTGGTTTAGAGGTGCAAAGTATTAAAAAACCACTCATGTAGCATTGAATGGCCTATTTTTGCACCCGCTTTTATTAACCAATCTATTCAGCAAAAACACCATGACCATCACAATTGATGCGGTTAGCGAACTGAATGAACGCAAGGATGCGCTCAGGAGGTTTCTTTGACGTCGATACCAAGTTAGAACAGATCGCCGAAGACGAAAAACATACACAGGATCCCGATTTCTGGAATGATGCCAAAAAGGCAGAAGCCATCATGAAACAGATCCGCAA
>JBJXFC010000287.1:0-6314 GCA_046153915.1 Flavobacteriales bacterium | reverse complement strand
GGAAGCCTTTAAGATTTTGAGTGATTATGAGAGCATCGTTACTAGGGTTGATAACAGTGGCAGTGTTTCGATTTCTAAACTCAATGATACCGCTAAAATTATTAATAAACAATGGCCTTAAAAAATGAGAGACACCATAAAACCTGATGGTCTTAACGAATATGTTGAGAAAAAGAAAGCTTTCTTCGAAAAGGTCCGTAGCGACATCGAAAATGGGAAGGTTTCAAAAGAACAATTTGAAAAAGTGAAGCATTTTTTATTGCTCAGTAATTTGAACAACACCATCGCCCACTACTCAGGTGGTTCTGACAAAGCCACAGTTCAAGTGCATCTTCTCAATACCATCGATGCCTTCGAGCAAGGTTTCAAATGGGAGGGCTTTGAAAACACATATGGTGGTTATGATGAAATGATATGGATGGTAAGTCTGGGTATTTTATGTGATATTGACCTTGCCGATTTCAAACGTATTACCGCCATTTTGAAACGCGATGGTGTCGAAGATGCGCTGCTTAATTTTCTTATCAAAAGCAAACAACCAGATTGGAATCAGCGCGGCTCTTATATTATTCAAAAATCTCCTTATGGCGGTTTGGAAAAAGTCATTTCAGAAACGGATGAAACAAAGGGAATCGAAAGATTAAAAACTTACCTTTCCAAAGAGTGGTACAAGGGCCATGACGATGCCGCCTGGCACGACAGTCATAAAAACACCAAGGTAAACAGTTACTTCGGATACTGGGCATGGGAAACTGCAGCTCTTGTAAAAGCTAAAGGTTGGGATGATAGCACACTGCAAGACACGCTGTATTATCCTTACGATGCAGTGCATTGGTAAAAACGTGCGGTTTAACACCGCAACGTGAAGAACTGCCTGAAATCATGGGGAAAACGTAACCTTTGACCGGTAGTTTTGGTATGAGCCATGTTGTGCTCAACCGTTTATGATAAGACTCTACTTAACCCTCTGCATACTGCTAGGCATGGCCACTTCGCTAACCGTGCCGCCACCGGCAGATCAGTTGCCAGACGACGATACCGTGGCCATGGTCCGGGCCAATTATTTATACCAATTTTCCAACTACAACAACTGGCCGGCAGAAACCAAAAAGGGTAAATTCTATGTCGGAGTATTGGGCAATATCAATGTCTACAATGCCATGTCAGAAAAATACGGCACCAAACCAATTGGCAGTCAAACCATGGATGTGCTTTCATTGGTGGAGGTTCCGGAAAACCAAACACTCCACATTCTTTTTGTCGACAAATCCAAAAAAGGAGATCTCGCAAAAGCGATCAAATCACTGAAAGACAAAAGCACCCTCATCGTAACCAACTGGGAAGGAGCTCTGGCTCAGGGGGCACATATCAACTTTAAAAACATCGACGGCGTGATGCGTTACGAACTGGACAAAAAAGCCATGGAAGACCATAAAATCACACCGGGAACAAAAATATTACAATGGGCCATATGATCAAATCAATAACCACCCTTCTGATGCTGGTGATTTCGATTGCCATTTGTGCACAGAACCTGCCCCTCACCAACGAGGCCGCCAAACTGTGTCAGGAAAAGGATTTTGAAGCCGCCAAAACCAAAATCGCGGAAGCTCTCAGCAATGAGGAAGAATCTGCCGATGCCTATTCGTGGTATGTAGCAGGATTTATCTACAAAGAGTGCTACAAAAATCTCGAAACCGGAAAACGTGAAAGTCCATACAGAGTACTGGCCGCCGAACACTTTGAAAAATCGCTTGAACTCGATAAGCCCAAAAATCACATCGTCAATATCCGAATAGGATTGAAATACATTGCTACGACCTTTTACAATGATGCGCTGATGCGCATTCGGGAAATGGACAATGGCGATGAGGTTGCGGCCGAAAAGGACTTTAATATGTTTCGCAAACTCATGCGCATCGCTGAACCTGGTTGTGATCTCAATCAATACGACAAAGATTATCATCAAACGGCAGGGCAGCAATTTTTTGATCTGTGGAAATTAAATCCGGATAACGAAGACTACACAAAACGATCGCTCAGTCACTTTCAGGAAGCTATTCTGAAAGACCAAAACGATTGTATGCTCTACTACAATGTTGGAGTATTGCAATACAACCGCGCTGTCTTTTTATACCGCAGCATCAACGCCGATACCGAGTTGGATGTGCTGATGGATATCCAAATTCGTGCATCCGGACTGCTCAAAACGGAAGCCTTGCCCTTTATGGAAAAGGCCGACAAACTTTGTCCCGAACACGGTGAAATTTTAAAAGGATTGCTCTATATCCACAAAGGACTGGAGCACGAAACAGATGTGACATATTTCAAAGAAGAAATAGAAAGGTTAATCAACGAGGGTCAGATGAAATCTCTCAAACCGGGAAACAAGTAGCCTTTGTAATACCAACCACCCTATGTATTTGTCATCCTATATCAGATTCATTTCGCGCTGCATTTCGCTCACGAAGATGTGTTGTCTGTTTGCCATTATGCTGGTATACGGATTTGCACAAAGCCAGACTGACCAGGTTTATTTTGGTTCGCACACCATCCATGCCACCCAGCTTTGCAAAGAAGAAAAATTTGACGCGGCAATGGCACAGATTGAATTGGCCATCCGCGATTCTGTAGACTCCTCAGACTTTTTTACATGGTACTCGCGCGGATTCATTTACAAAGAAGTTTATAAAAAGCGGGAGTCTGAAAATCCGGAGAGCAAATACCGCGAGATTGCTGTTCACTCATTTTTGAAAAGCCGCACACTTGCCGGCAATGCTTCAGAGCAGACAGACAATCACGATTTAGCGTTAAAATATCTCGCTAATACGTATTACAACGACGCATTGCAGGCCACGCTTAAGATCGATCAGACAAATGCTACTATAGGCGCAAGTCATATTGAGAGGTATTGTGCCATCATGCAGGCAATCCATAAAGCAGAAGAATGTCCGGCAGCTTTTGCGGACTACTACCGGGCCAAAGGACAACGTTTCCACGAATTGTGGTCGGCAGATGAGAAGAATAAAACACTCTGGGATCTTGCTATGTCCAATTACAGGCGCGCACTCGAATTGGCACAACACGATTGTTCTATCAGCTACAATATTGTTGCCTTGTATTGCAATTTACTTGTAACCTATCGCAACAATCCTGAGCTATCCACGCAAGACACATGCCTTAACATGCTGCGCGAAGCCGAGTCGGGCATGGCAGTTGCCGTGCATGACTGTGCGGACGAACCAACCTATGCCGAATTGATTTCACAGGCTCAAAAACTGTTGGTTGAATTGAAGGCCGAATTCAACACTTCCAATTCACCTTCGAAAAACTGATTGCGTTGATGAAATGGAGGTTTACCATATCGCGCAGAATCGGGCTTGGTTTCGGATTGTTTATTCTCGTTGTAGGAATAGTATTCTACCTTACCAGCAATACACTGGAAAAAAGCAGAGAGATCAATAAACGCATCAATGAAGTATATGCGCCATCTTTGAAGCTCCTGGAGGAATTGGACAATGATCTGGTGAGGTGTCAACAGTTGATGAAACACTGGGCACATATCCAGATTCGCGAAGACGATAGAGAGCGTCTTCTCGCCGTTGAGATGTGCGAAAAGCAGATTCCTGACCAATTAAAAGTCATTCGGGCTTACTCCGCGCAATGGGGCGGAGATGATACCGCAAGACTTGCGGCGATGGAAAGTCACATTAGCGAGTTGATGATCGCGTATTCTGAAATCAGATCCATACTTCCCACCTTCGACAGTTATTCTGATCCCCTGAATCAAATGATGGCGCAGGATTATTTTATGGATGGAGGATTGATCACAACCGAAAGAAATGCCATTCGCGATAAACTGGACGCGCTAATCAACGAGCAACGCCATTCGATGCACATGGAGATTGAGCGCATGAACCTGTCGTTTGACAAACTGCGCGTTTATCTCGTAAACATAGCAATAGGCATTTTGATTGCAGGTATTCTCATCGCGTATTTCACCATTCGCTCGATTGTAATACCCGTCAATTCGCTCAAGCGCAAACTGGCAAATCTTTCACAAGGAATATATTCTGTGCATCTCACCAAAGCAGGCAACGACGAAATTGGTGACATGGCCAATGCCGTGCACCGATTGATAAGCAACTTCGAGAAGACAAAAGAATTTTCGTTGAGTGTCGGATCCGGAAATTTCGACGTTCCCTTTGCGCCTCTTTCCGATCACGACGAGCTGGGCAAAGCGTTGATCCGAATGCGCGATGATCTCGCATCATACCGCAACGAAATGGAAGAAAAGGTGGCGACTCAAACTCTTGAAATCCGCCAACAAAAAGACGAAGTAGAAATTCAGCGCAACCGGATTACCGAGATCTACCAGGATTTGCAGAGCAGTATCGACTATGCGCAACGATTGCAGGAAACGATCCTACCCAACGATCAACTCGTTCGGGATATGTTTCCGGATTCTTTTGTTTACTTCAAACCAAAAGCAACTGTAAGCGGCGACTTTTACTGGTTCAAACAAAAGGGCGAGAAAAAAATGTTTGCTGCTGCAGACTGCACAGGACATGGCGTACCCGGAGCGTTTATGAGTTTGGTTGGTCACAACGTGCTCAATCAGGCCAGCAAGGTTTACAACCAACCAGCATCCATTCTCAACACAGCCAACAGACTTGCCTCCGAAATTATGCGCAGCAACGACGGAGAACATTTCATGAAAGACGGAATGGACATCGCATTGTGTGTGCTAGACACGCACACCATGACCATTGAGTTTAGCGGGGCACACAATCCTCTTTATATCGTTCGTGCTGGTGAGCTTACTGAAATTGATGCAGATCCCTTCAGCATTGGAACGTATGCAAATGGTGAGAAAGAATTTACAAACCGTGATACACGCATCTCAAAAGGAGATTGTATTTACCTCTTCAGCGATGGTTATGCCGATCAGTTTGGTGGTCCAAGAGGAAAAAAGTTCATGCGTCGTCAGTTTCGCGAATTATTGATGAGCATAAGCACATTGCCCATGGCAGAGCAAAAGCACCGCATCGCCGCGGCGCAGGAAGCCTGGCGAGGTTCTTTGGAGCAGATAGACGATATTTTGGTAATTGGCGTAAGGGTGTGAACCAATACTTTTATTTCATAGTGCTGAGAATTGATTTAAACAGAATTTCAGAAATACGCTCTTTAACCCAATTTATGCGAAAAAATATCCGGTCAAAACAACTAATAAATGTGAGACAAAGCATTTAGGAGAATGTTAGTTGCTTGAGTTCAGCTTAAGTTTGGCGCCTTATTAGAAAAAATCGTTCGATACTAGATGAAAAAAACGAGCAGGAAACAAAGAATTGAAAGACTCATAAAATATTTGCCAGATCTGACTGAAGCACAGATAATCTGGCTGGAAAGAATAGCTTATCAATTTACCAGACCTAAAACCTTTTATAGAAATCCGGCAGAGAAATTAATCTCAACAGACCTGCTTTTGGATGATTTTGGCGATGCCCTTCGAATACACCATTGTTTTTCTGATGAGCCATTCACGAAGGATAAGTTTGAATATGTTCTTGTAAATGTTTTTAAATTTTATGGCATTGTTGCAGGGAAATCTCCGATCAACAATCCTGGTGCAGATGTTTCCATTAACAATGAGACTTTTTCATTAAAAACTCAAGCCGACAGTAAATTGAGAACTGATTTCATAAACATCCATAAATACATGGAATTAGGGAAAGGCCAATGGTCAGATAAAGTAAAGCATCTGAAAGGCTTGACACAACAATTCTTGAAACATCTTTCAAATTATGACAGAGTTTTAGTCCTCAGAAATATTGGAAAACCCTTGCCAGCCAATCCATTCTGGAAATATGAACTTGTCGAAATTCCTAAATCACTTTTGATGGAAGTTGAAAATGGAGAGTTTGAAATGACAACTGACAGCATTCAAATGCCTAAACCGGGATTTTGTCGTGTAAGGGATAAAAAAACGAATGCATTAAAATACGTGCTCTACTTTGACGGAGGATCAGAAAGAAAATTAAAAATTAATAATATAGATAAACGACTTTGTACTGTTCATGCGACATGGGAATTTATAATAAAAGAACTAGACGAAGAGCAAATTCAAAAGGACAAAACCAAATCCTGAACTCTCCTTTTGGCTATTTTCGCATATTCCGAATTAAGCTCAATGCCGACAAATTTCCTGTTCATCTTTTGAGAAACTTCTCCAACGGTACCCGAACCCAAAAATGGATCGAGAATCCAATCATTCTCTTTGCTTCCTGCTAAAATACATGGAACAATCAGTGCTG
>JBJXFC010000279.1:0-19110 GCA_046153915.1 Flavobacteriales bacterium | reverse complement strand
CCACGCAGGGTCAGGTTATTTTGAAATTACCAAATGGAGCGTCATCGTGTAGTTTGTCCTCTTTTTCTTCCGGAGTTTATTTTCTGCGGATGAAATCGAATGACGTGGTAATAACTTTCAGAATAATGAAAGATTAAGTATCTTGCGGTATTAATTCATATTTCATGAGCGGCATTTGTCTGTGGAATAATTTCGCGGTAGTCATTCTTTTTTTTGTTATTGGCTGTGCGGATGAGCCTAAACCATCGGCGTTGCAACTTCCTGAGCAGGGCCTTTCCATCAAGCTGGAGCAAAGGAACTCAACAACGATCACGCGCATCCCTTCTGAATTAAGAATTGAAATTGGAGACATCACACGTGGGCAAACAATGCTAACGGTTTGGAATGGTGCTGAAGTCTTGATGCGTGAATCTATCCATGAAAAAGAATCATATCCTTTCACCTGGAACAATGAAAAACTACGAATTGAATGCGTTCAACTCGACAACGAATTAATAGGCCCCGATTTCGGTTATTTCAAATTGTCCGGCAATCAGAATTCAACACTTGAACCCTCACCACAATCAAATTCCGGCATAAGCGAGAAAGACAAAATCCTTCAACTCATCGAAATCGTTGAACAATCAGACATCATCTTTATCCGCAATGGAGAAGAGCACAATGCGCAAGAGGCCGCAGCTCATCTGCGCAGAAAATATGAATATGCCGGGAGCGATATTCAGACCGCAGAACAATTCATAACGAACATCGCAAGTCGATCTTCGTCAACCGGAGAGGCCTATCGGGTTAAGCTCAAAGACGGTTCTTTGGTGGATGCTGAGGCGTGGTTTCGTGAGCGACTGAGGGAAAGTCAGTAATTATCGCGAATTCCGCCATTTTTTCACCGTAATTTAATCTTCACGGCATTGATATTCAGTCGTGCAAGGCGATATTTGCCGCCCCAAAAGGTATTCTCTCCTCTTCCGAATGGGTATTTCTGGCTAGAAAGGCTGGAACTCATTATGAAACCTGGCTTTTTCACGTTCATCCTTTTGGTGTTGAGCCTGCATGTTTTGCGGGGTCAGGTCTATATTTTGGACGAACAATTTAATTCTGCCCCTGCGGTGCCAGCAACTTTGACTGGAAGTGGAGGTCCGTTTGGTTCAGCATCCGGAAGCAGTAATTATGGGCGCAATGCCCCATCATTAACATTCAATACCACCGGCCAAAGACTTCAGTATGGTCCCTGGACAAATCCTGCCGATCATGTCAGCTTTTACCACAAGGGAACATCTGGAGCTGGTTCTCAAATGTTGGTGGAAGAATCAGCAGATGGTGTAACGTGGACTGCGGTTGGCATGGTAACAGCGATTACTACAGCAGCAACCTGGGATTCGGATCTGTTGAACACAAGTCGTTACGTGCGCATCACGTTTACGCTCAACAGCACATGCAACGTTTATATGGATGATTTAAGAATACGCAATGCGACCAATACATGTGTAGAGAACATCCAGTTGCTTCAGGTATTGATCAATGGCGGTTGTGGTTCATGTGAGGGAAGTGAAGAGTTTATTTACTTCGATACCGGCGGCAACTCTATGAATATTCAATACTTCGAGTTGGTGAGTCAGACGGTGCCGGCGGGTGGTAATTCGTATGGTGGCAATGGTGCTATCAATAACCTAAACACCAATTGGGTTTTGTCTGCCAATTACACCACTCTTCAAACAAACTATATCGCCAATCTTAATTTGTGGGCCAGCTGTCCGGGTGTATTTGTTCCCGCACCGGCCAACAATATTATTCCTGCTCATGCGCGTGTAATTGCTTTTACCGGAGCAACGCCAACTGCGACGTACAATATGAATTCTATCTGCGAAATGGGAACGATCTACGTGATTTTTGCCGATCAGACCAACTGTGGGGGTAAGTATGCGAACAGTTCTTGCTCTTCGAACTGCGCGCGATTTATTACGCTGTTTAATCACCAGACGGGCTGCATCGACAATCAGGAGTATGTTGCCAATTCTTCCAACACCACAGCGGGCAATGGATACATTTTTGTGGAACCCAATATTGGATATACGTCCACAGCCAATTGTTCTTTTTTGATATTGTCAGTGCGATTTGGTGCATTCAGTGCGAAGCTTGAAAACGATGATGTGCTGCTTCGATGGACAACACTTTCAGAAGAGCGCGTGAGCCATTTCGAAATAGAACGCAGCAAGGATGGGTATTATTTTGAAACCATTGGCCATGCAGCATGTGTCAACGAACCACTTGGTGCTTCATATTCATTCAGCGATAAGGATCCGATCTCAGGCTACAGTTATTACCGCATCAAAGCCATTAACTGGGACGGAATTCCGGACTACTCAGACATGGCAGTGGTACTAAACGAGAGCAATGAAATTCAACTTATTTCACGTAAGGAAGAGGTAGAGATTGCAGGCCCGAAAGAAAACAATGGCACAATTTCAATCTACAATTCATCGGGGCAACTGATGTTTTTTCAGCAACGAATTATAAACGATTCTGACTGGTCGCTGCATATCTCTACGCTGTCCTGGGCGAGTGGCATTTATTATTTTGTGATGATTGGGAACGAGATTACAAAGCAGGGATTTTACGTTGAATGAAGCCATGCAAGCCCCTTCGGGTGATTTTGAAAAAGAATTGAAATTCCAAACGCGCGGTAAAGTCCGGGGAAAAAAATATCGAAATGGGACTTCAGTTGAGGTCTACCACAAATCTTTTAATTTGTAGTTAAAACTGATAGTCCACAGCAGATGCCCATCCGGCGTGCTGTAATCGTGTTTTTCGATGTGTACAATCTCATCTTCTACTTCTGTATGAATGTCTTTTCCAAAATGTACCATGTACTGCAGGGAGGTAGAAAGATCAAACTGTGGCGAAATATTGAGGTGTAATCCCGCACCTGCTTGGGTAGCCATTGTGAAATTATCGGCAAAGTTGTCTTTGTTTTCCTGTTCGCGCACCAGGCTGTAGTCGAAGCAATGTCCGATGAGCGCATACGGTTTGATTTTCATATCAAATCCAGTCTTATTACCTGGATAATACATGATGGACCATCCAAAATGGTAATCATTGCGCAGTGTATAACCGGCATTTTTAGAAGTGATGAAGTCAAAGAACCATTCTGTGTTGAAGTGGTCGTTTAGTTGCAAGCGTGTTTGTCCGCCAATTCCTTTGCCGATTTGTCGGTCGTGGTTAAAGAAGCTGAAAGTATTGCGGGTTCCCAGCGAGAACAGTCCTGAAGACACATCACGATCGCGGTTAGACTTCTGTGCTTGTATGGAAGTGGATATGACAACGGCCATGGCCACCAAACGGAATTTGTAGTTCATACGATGAAGGATTTAAAGTGGTGTAATGGTTTGTCATACTATGAAAATTTGGAATTCAATATTTATGACAACTGAACTGTGTTTTACCCCTATGGTAAAAATCGAGAGGATAGCCGGTGCACACAAGAACATTGAAACCAAATTGTGATGGATGTTGAGGATTGCGTTGAATAGGATAACGCAGAAGATTTCGCACCAGCGAATGTGATATTAATCATTTAATCAAAGAGAGATTCGTTCTTACCCTACCTTTAGAGATTCATTGCTAACAGGAAAAAATCTTAACCAGAGCTTAGCCCATTGAAAATCTGCATCAAATACATGGTATCCATTCGCTGTAAAATGATGGTGAGAGCTGAGTTGAATAAACTTGGATTGCATTTTGGCGCAATAGAATTGGGAACAGTGGAAATAAAGGAAGATCTAACCATGGAGCAGCGCGAAAAACTGCGAAGTGGATTATTTCAGCTTGGTTTGGAATTGATGGATGACAAACGGGCCATTCTGGTGGAAAAAATAAAGAATGTCATCATTGAGATGGTTCATTATGCTAACGACCGGCCCAAGACCAATTTTTCGGATTACCTCACCGAACAACTCAAGTACGATTATACCTATTTGGCAAACCTGTTCTCCGAGGTAACAGGAACCACCATTGAGCATTTTATCATAGCACACAAGATCGAACGCGTGAAGGAGCTTATCGTTTACGATGAATTGAACCTGACCGAAATCGCCTTTAAACTGAACTACAGCAGCGTCGCCCATCTTTCTAATCAATTCAAAAAGGTGACAGGACTTACCCCCAGTTTTTTCAAAAAACTCAAGCAAAAAAAATTGTCCAATCTCGACGATGTGGGAATGATATAAGAATTACAAATTATTCTGTAACAAGTCATTCTACTTAAAGTGTGTTGTTTGTTGAGTTAAATCTTTTAAAATCAACATTGATGAAAAAACACATTTTAGTTTATGCACTCGCCTTGGTAGCAGCATTGTTTGCGCCAACCGAATCCACTGCACAACAGCCAACTTCAACCCGAACCGAAAATCTTGAAAACCCACAATGTTCTCAGGAAGTAGAAGATCTGTATGCCCGCCTAGATGCCATCGACGAGATGGATAAATCGGATTTACCACGCAGCGAAAAAAAGGCTTTGAGAGAGGAAGTAAAGACCATTCAACAACGCCTCGAAGAGCTTGGCAACGGAGTCTACATCTCAGCCGGAGCCTTGATACTGATTCTTATATTACTGATCATTCTAATCTAACTCTAAATAAGCATGGGAAATCTATTGTACATTATAGCTGTAGTATTGATTATAGCATGGGCCATCATGTTTCTTGGTTACCATACGGGAGGGCTGATACACTGGCTTTTGGTTATTGCCGTCATTGCAATTTTGCTCAGGGTTATTCAAGGACGCAAACCGATCTGAAAACGCGCCACTTTGCAATGTGGGAATGGTGTAAGAAAATTGCAGAAATGTGTAATTATTCAGAACGAAGTCATGTTGAAATTTGAGATGTCAGGAAATGTTTCCCGATACAAATAATTACAACAATGTCAGAAGTAACCAGTGCTCCAGCCAAAGAATTGAAAGATGCTACCACCCCTATGAAGGGAGCCGATAGCCATAAAAAAATTGCCAGTCATCTGGAGGCTGCTTCAAAGCACCATCTGGAAGCGGCAAAGCATCATGATGCAGGCGATTTGGAAAAAGCCGCATTGAGCACAATCAAGGCACAAGGCCATGTGGTGCACGCATCGGATGCGCAGCGCGAAATTTCGAAATCACATTCTTCCACTAATTCATAAGCAGGAAGAAGGTCATTTTAACATCTGAAGAAGCACCACTTGGAAATGGTGCTTTTTCTGTTAAGAATTCAAATACATAAAAATGAGTACACAAAAAAACCTCGGCATTTGGATGGATCATTCAAGAGCCAATTTGATGGATGGAAATATTGAAGGCAAAGATCGAATCGTAATAGAATCTGAATTTACCCATCAATCAAAAGAGTCCACACTGCAGAAAAATGAAAATGTGATGCACAACAAGGAAAATCATCAGCAATCGGAATACTACAAAAAAATTGGTGCAGAAATTTTAAACTATGATCACGTATTGATTTTCGGACCTACAGATGCAAAATCTGAATTGCGTAATTTGTTGCGTTCTGATCATCGCTTTGCACAAATCCGAATTGAAGTGATGGCAAGCGATCACCTGAGCGACAATCAGCAGTATGCCAAAGTGCGCGAGCATTTCGGAATTTCAAATTGAAGACCAGGCATTGAATACTACCTGAGCTCGCCTTTGAGAGACGTGGGAATGATGTAACTCTTTTGATGAAATGTATAATATCTGCCACACTCATTTGATAGAGATTCGCACATAATATAAATTATCATTATGAATACAACAAAACGCAATTTCCTCACCGTGATTACAGGTGGTGCACTTTTACTCTGCACGGTAGCATCATCAGCACAGAAGGGAGAAATCGGCATTCGCGTGATGCCAACTTTTTCGTCGTTTGATATGCAGACATCTTCCGGAGGAACAGTAAAAGGAGAAGTGACATTGGGCTATGGAATAGGTGGATTGCTCGCTTTCAACATGACCGAGAATGTGGGTATCCAGGCTGAAGTGATCTACAACTCTATTTCACAGAAGTACAAAGAACAAGATATTGAAAGAAAGGTAAATTTGAAGTACGTGAATGTACCACTGTTGCTTTCATTGAATACGGGACGCACGAAAATGGTTAATCTTAATTTGGTTGTAGGCCCGCAGATTGGAATAAGCGTGGGAAGCAAGATTGAAATATCAGGCACAAGCCCAAGTGATACAACCAGCGCGGTATTGTCTGTTAAGAAAGGAGATCTGGGCGTTGCATACGGCGGTGGACTCGACTTCAGCCTGAATCCGCAAGGCACATTTCGTGTTGGATTTGGTTTCCGCGGTGTAATGGGTTTTTTCGACATCAGCGACAATAGCCGCTCGCTTAATACAGATTCTTATTATATCCTTGACAAAGCCAGAGTAAGATCTTATTCAGGGTATCTCGGACTTTCGTTTCTATTCTGAGCATAAAATTGGTTTAAAAACTTTGAACCCGCAGCACTCGTTGCGGGTTTTTTTTGTATAAGATGTGAAAGACTGCGGCTCCGTTTACCTAACCAAAAGTGTGAATCATGTAATTACCGGCATAAATTGTGTAAATTATTACCATGGATTTAAAGTGATCTTGCCCCACATAAAAATCAATAAAATGAATTCAGGTAAAGTTGTAGTTGGAGTTTTGGTAGGAGCTGCCGTGGGAGCGGCTCTCGGAATTTTATTCGCCCCGGACAAAGGGTCTGTTACCCGCAAAAAAATCACAAGCAAAGGAGAAGATTTGGCAGATGAAATGGGTGCAAAATTCAATCAATTCATGGAAACCATTTCAAAGCAATTTGAAACGGTGAAACAGGAAGCGAAAGAATCGGCTGAAAAAATGAAGCAGTCGGCAGAGGAATTCAAAGTCTGAACGTACTGATCCATGGCTAAAGACACACGACAACAAGCGATAGAATCTTTGGTTGCTCATGCCGAAGAGCTGGCAACAACGACTGTTGAGTTGATGAAACTCAAGGCCGTTGATACATCTATCAAAGTGACCTCGGGCTTATTAACAGGAATGATTATAGGCATTCTATCCGCTATTTGTGTGCTTTTTTTGAGTATTGCCGGCGCCATGTGGATTGGTGAAGCCCTGGGCAAAATGTATCTTGGATTTATCATAGTGGCAGGTTTTTACGTCCTTCTCACCATAGTGGGAATTTATTTTCTTCCTAAAAAACTGGAACGCACCATTGGACAATTGATCATTCAAAAGGCATTTCAACAGACATGATTCAACCACAATCTATCACCAATCAGGAAGACCTTTTGAATGCTATTGCGGATTTGGAGAAAAAACGAGCGATACAGTCAGACACGATGCGAAGAGAATTTTGGGTTGTATATGAAGGCTTAAAACCAGTCAACCTGATTAAAAGTGCCATGAATGATGTGAGAGAATCTCCGGAGTTGACAGGCGGAATAATCAGTTCGGCCCTTGGAATTGCATCTGGCATGATTACCAATAAATTGTTCGTTGGCAATTCCCATAATCCACTTCGAAAGTTGATGGGCACACTGTTGATGTTTGGTGTGCGAAAACTGGTTACAGAAAACCAGCCTGTCATCAATGCTATTGGACAGGGAATAATGAAACTGACTAAGAATAAATCCTCCGCTCAGGAAGAAAAGGAATAATCTATCAAATACTGCCAAGGCTAATGAGCGTGAAATTTCCTTTGTATTTGAAAGTGTGCCTGGTTGGTATCAGTTTATACCTTATCAGTATCATCGCATCCGGGGCACGCAATTTTATACTGCCGTTGGTATTCGCAGGATTGCTAGCCATTTTGTTTTCTCCGGTGGTTACCTTTTTAGTAAACAAAGGCTGGAACAGGACACTTGCAATACTGAGTATCCTTATCACGGCGACTTCCATAACTTTTATTGCGATTTTGTTGTTGTCTTCACAGGTTGATTTGCTCAGCGAATCATTGCCGCAAATGCGTTTGAAGTTTATGCAACTGGCAGACGATAGTGTATTGTGGCTTTCAGATCACTACCACCTCGATCGCGGCAAAATAACAAACGTCATTGATCAGACAACAGCTGATATTGCGGGGTCGAGTTCAGCCGCTATTGGAAGCACACTGCTTTCACTCGGAGGTGTTTTGGCTATGGTTTTTCTTACTCCGGTCTATGTATTTATGATATTGTTGTATCACAATCACCTGGTTGAGTTTGTGTACCGCGTTTTTGGTGAATCAAACAATGTCAAGGTAGGAGAAATAATAAAAGAGACCAAAGTCATTATCCAGAGTTATCTGGTTGGATTGTTTACAGAGTTTTTAATTGTAGCTGCGCTAAATGTGACGGGTTTGTTGATATTGGGAATCGACTATGCCGTACTGCTTGGCATTTGCGGAGCTTTGCTCAACGTCATTCCATACATAGGTGCACTCATCAGTGTAGGTGTGTTTATGCTTGTGGCGCTCATGACCAAGACTCCGGTGTATCTTTTGTATGTGGCAATTATGTATTTGTTCATCCAGTTTATTGATAACAACTACGTAGTGCCCCGCATAGTGGGCTCGCGTGTTAAACTGAACGCACTGGTTTCTTTGGTGGTGGTTGTAGCCGGTGCTGCAGTCTGGGGAATTCCAGGCATGTTTCTTTCTATTCCATTATTGGCCATTGTCAAATTAATATTCGATAGAATTGACGGCTTCAAGGCCTGGGGATTTTTATTGGGACAGGTTGTTGTCCCTGTAAAAGGAAAAATGCCCCATGAACAATTGACAAGTTATATACGCACTGTTTTAAAAACACCAGCCAATCCACCAAAATGAAATTGGTCCATTCTTTAGTCTTGTTCGCGGGATTTGTAATGCCAGGTTTATTTGCATGTCAAAATGATAACGGCCCCCAGCAGATCCAAAAAACTGTTGAAGCGGAAGGAGGTCAGAAGGACACGATTAGCAATCCGGAGAATCAATCAACTGTGCCCACTAAATTACCGGCTCTTTCAGTGTGTTTGGATATGGCTTCTGCTAACGACACACATACAATTATAACAATCTACCGCAAGCAGGACATCTTTCTGCAACGCACAAGTTGCTTCAAAGAACTCGATTGTGTTTTTGCCAGTGGCCAGGAATGTGTCAGCATTGAAATGCCATATGGAATGTACGCCATAGCCGTTTTTAACGACATGAATGGAAATAATCTACTGGACAAAAATTTGCTTGGCATGCCAGCGGAGGGCTATGGATTTTCTTCTATGAAAGGGGCAATAATAAGGGTTCCGCATTATTTGGATTGCCAGTTTGAATTCAATGAGTTGAATACAAATTGTAGCATTTCAATGAGGAATATCAAATAGCCGATCTTATACTCAGAGTGCGTATTAGCGCGTTTTAATAAAGATTTAGAATCACCCACAGAACCAGAAGCATCATTTCGGTGAGGTGTGAATGATGTAACTATTGGGGGATATGCTGTAAGCATTGAACGAGCATGACCAACGAGTTTTGAGGTCTGAAGAAATTCTGGCTGCTCTCCAATTACCGGTCGCAACAAAGATCAATCAGAGAAATCACTTAATAAATAAGCGTACAAATGAATAGTATAGAATTCATTTTAACCAAATGGAACAAAAAGACGGATAACAATATGTTGTTCATTCTAAAACAAACAAACAATGAAAATTACACACATGAAACGAACGCTTGGAATTATCGCTATTGCCGCGTTTATGCTGGGCTGCCAAAGCCCTTCTGAAAAAGAGGAAAAGGCGAAAGTCGCGGTAACCAAGGCTCAAGAGGATTTAAAAGCTAAAGAAGCCGCTGCTGCTGCTGATGTTATAAAACAATCCGAGGAAGCTGAGTGGAAAGCGCTGAAGTCGGCGACTGAAGCAGCAATCAATGCTAATGACCTGCGCATTGTTGAGCTAAGAGCAAAAAAGTCGGGTTCAGCAAAAACAGTGGATCAGATCAATGCTTTAGAGAAGAGCAACAAGGACCTCAAAACGAAGCTCGACAACTATGAAAAGAACCGACCAACAGACTGGGCAGCTTTTAAAAGGGAGATGACTCACGACATGGAAGCGATTGCCGAGGCATTCAAGGAATTGGGACAAGACAATAAGAAGTAAATACGAACATGTAATGGGGGCGGGTTTAATACCCGCCTTTTTCTAAAAAGAAAGAAGAATGGATATCCCAGACCTGGAAAAATCATAAGCGTTTATTACAGTCGAGATCATAGAATACATTCCAAATTCTATTGTGATCAAAACCATACTGAAAAAATCGACAGGAAATATCAGTGTAATGTCTGTTGACAATGGTGAGGGGTTAACGGAAAAAACAATTCCGTTCGATTCATTCGTACAAATTATCGACGGCAGTGTAGAAATTGTAATCGCCGATGAGCCACACTTTTTGTTAACGGGACAGTCTATAGTAATTCCTGCACACACCGCTCACTTCATTAGGGCCACAGGTCGGTTTAAATTGATTTTGACAGTGATCAAGGACGGCTATGAATAACACACTACAATCAATGTAGGTGACAAAGGTTGTTTCTACAAACAGAAATTTTGTGGGAATAACATAAATTAATGTGTGAGTTGTATAATGGCGGATTCCGGATGGTTTAGTTCTTTGTTGGGTAATAATTTCATTACAAATAAATACCATAACAATGAGCAATACGAGCGCTTCTTCGATTCCTTTAAAGGGAAACTGGGAAGAACAAAAAGCAAAACTGAAAGCCAAATTCATCACCTTGAGAGATTCTGATCTTGCTTTTGAAATAGGCAAGAAAGAGGATATGATGGGCAAACTTCAGGCGAAGTTGGGCAAATCAAAAGAAGAGCTGACAGCCATTATTGCTGCACTCTGATTTGGAGCTAAAGAATTAAATTCACCAGGTGTTAGCGCGGTTAAGCATGACCTGGTGAGTTTTTTTATGCACCCCAGAAGGGTGTTTTTTTATGCCCATCCGGTTGTACATTTGTGTAGCTTCAAACCTCAAAATGAGCCAAAACCCTATGACTGAAGAACTCCTTACTTCCGAATTTATGCAACACAAAGGTCAAATGAAATCTTTTTTGTTGCGCATTACTGCCAGTGTTGCTGATGCCGAAGACCTTGTTCAGGACACATACATAAAGGCACTCGAAAAACTGGAGACATTCAGAGGTGAGGCGAGTTTAAAGACGTGGTTGTTTACAATTGCATCCAACCTTGCCAAGGACAATCTTCGCGCGAAAAAGCGCTGGACCGAAAATGTAACGGATATTACAAAACAGGCGGCCTTGAATAATCGTCAGTTTTTCCAGGAGGCAATGCAAATACGCATGACATCTCCTCAGGGTCAGTTTGAAATACGCGAACACATCGCGTTTTGCTACACCTGTATTTCAAAGTCATTGCCACTCGAGCAGCAAGTGTGTATTTTTCTAAAAGAAGTGTATGAGTTTAAAATCGCTGAAATAGCCACGATACTTGAAACTACCGACGCTTTAGTGAAGTATTATCTGCACACCGGGCGCACCAAAATGATTCAGGTTTTTGATGGAAGGTGTGCGCTCATCAACAAAGAAGGCGTTTGTCATCAATGCTCTGAACTCAACGGAATTTTTAATCCGCAGCAACAAACCCAGGAGGAAATTGCAAAACTAGATCTCGTAAGAGAGGCCCGGAAGGGCGACAAGGAACATGTATTCGATTTGCGTATGCAGATTCTTCAGCAATTGGATCCATTCACGTCGGGCGCAGCAGAACTGCAGCTGCATCATCTGGAGCACAACAGAAAGGTCATGGATGATTTCCTCGAAAAGTAGAATCAGTAAACTATCAAAATTTTCACGGCAATCGTCTAAGCTTACGACGGGATCAAAATACCGGTCATTTGACGCATGCCATACAATCTCAAAGCATTCGAAGAAGGGGAAGTTCTAAGCTCATTCAAGAACTATTTATTCGTACAAAACGCCCAGACTGCGGCGCTTATTTGTGCGAATTTCGAGATCGTAGCGGCGCTTTTGTGCGAGCATGGTGCCAAACGCAGGGACGATCCAAAGCACCATCCTCCCATGCCAAAAACCCGCTCCTTTTGCAAACGAATTTGGTGGACGACGCCGTTTGACTGCACAGGCATTCAATCTGGCCTACATATACAAATCCGTATTCTTCCGATTGGGGATGATTCAACAGCGATTTACATGTGCCATCGTATCGTCCATCCTTTGTTGCCTTTATTTCGGAACCGCCTTTATTTGATTGAGTCCGTATTGGTGAATTATTTGGTGTCCATCAAACAAAGGGCAGAGGTTATCGAAGGAATGGCGGACTAATTTCTCGAAATCTAATCGGCTGTAAAACAGTTGTTAAGGTGACAAAATCGAATTATTTTCAAAAATCTTCACCCAAATCCTATCGTTTTTTTTGGTGGTGGCGTCAAAGATTCAAATTCAACAAAAACAACAATGAAATCTTTAACCCAATTTATGCAGGCCGTTTCTTACATGAGATTCAAAAGCCCAAAGAATTCGCGTGCTCGCGCAAGTTTCGAGCGCGCAAGCGTAGTTATTCCTACGGTGAGCACTCGAAACGAGCAAGTGCGCGAATTGACAGGGATTTTGGATCGGAATAGAAAGGGACTGTATCAATTGGGTTTTATTACAACACTTATTATTATGACAACAACAGCAACAACAATCATGGCACAAAACGGAAAGGCCAACACAGTGCGCACAACATTCAGTCGCGAAACATCGGTAAGTATCGACATTCAGGCGGAAGTAGCAGAAATCTGGTCGCTTTTGACGAACGCCGCCAATTATCCTTCCTGGAATTCTACTGTAACCTCTATTACCGGCAGCATTGCTTTGGGTGAAACCATTCGCCTGAAATCAACACTGGATGCAAAACGCGAGTTCAAACTGAAGGTGAAAGAATTTGAAGTGAACAAACGACTTGTATGGGGAGATGGAAAAGGTGAACGCGTATACACACTCACCGATCAGGGCAACGGCACTGTTACTTTTACTATGGTGGAGAAAATAGGCGGATTGATGTTTCCCATGTATGCCAAGTATATTCCACCCTTCGACGCATCGTTTGAGCAATTTGCCATGGACCTTAAAAAGGCTAGTGAAAAGAATAAGTAGAAATAATAAAAATTGAAATAACAATGAAAGCTATTCGAATCACATACGCCGTTGCATTGGATTTTGTTGAACAGAATTCGCGCAACATACAAGAAGTAATGCGTTCAATTGAGGAAGAAGTTCCATCAGGAATCGCTTACCACGCATGCCTTAACCCGGATGGTGTGACGTTTGTTCACACCGCATTTTTCGAGGACGAGGATGTTCAAAAGAAATTGAATACCTTGCCGGCGTTTCAAAAATTTCAAGCAGCACTGAAGTCGCATAATCCTGAATTTAGACCCGCTATCGAACAAATTAACCTCATTGGATTTACAAACAAACTAACACCCTGGATAAAATGAAAAACAAAATCGGAACCAAAGAAAAACCACTTGCGCTTAAGACGCCACCATTGTCATCAGATTACACGATGCACGTTGACGAAAAGGACGGAAAAGAAATTCTTGTGTGCACGGTTGGAAAAACAATTTTGCATTACGACATGCGCTGTCTCAATGACCTCCATGCCATGTTAAAGAAACACGGAGACTGGATGGAATTGGGCAGTGCTGACGAGCAGAAACCCGCCAAAGAGGGCACTGTTGAGGCTTGGGGGAGATCAGAAAAAAATCCGGTGGGTGGTTGGTATGGTTTGAAGAAAGGATTCCGTGGCCGTTTCGGAATGTATGTTCCACCATTGATGGAAGCGCTTGGATTGGCGGAGGTAACGCACGAAGCGAAAGGCAATAAAATGCGCGCGAAGTAATATGAACGGAGCTGCTATTTTCTTTCGATAAGCACAGTTGCGTTTCGTTTCATCGACGTGCTAACCGGAAAGGTCGTTTTTCTTAAGCCATAGCGAATAAAACAGGAGGCGGTATTCGGCGGAATATCGCCTTCGTTGTGTGCATAAACTGTAATCGTGTTTGTTCCTTTTTCGAGCGGTATCCGCAACTTTACTTTTTTCTTTTCGAGACTATGTTGCGTCAGTATATACCTGCCATTAACACTCACAGAAATGGAGTCGTTGTCAATTTCTCCGCTCTCGTACAAACGCAATTTGATAAACCTTCGGCCGGTTTTTATCTGTTTAATAACGGCATTGTCGCGCGAAGCGAAATTATCGGACTCTTCCGGAGTTTGAACATAGATAGGCTCGGGCTCGGTTTTTTCTTTTCGAGGTCGAAGTTCAAACGCAACACCAACACGAATTCCTGGATAATCGCCTTTGCAGGTGCCTACAAATACGCCATTGTCATCCGTTATCTTCGTTCGTGTAAGTGGCTCCTCAAAGGATTGATAAAAATAGGTACCCAGAATACTGATGGTCATTCGTCCTTCTACACGGGTAATGCCAATTTCGGGACTATAGAACGCGGGCCTCCCCGCTTGTCCAATCGTTGCGAATTCAACATCCGACTCGTTTGTTATCAACTCATCTGAGGCGTAAAACATGCGTCCCAATTGACACCCGATATGAAAATAACTATCGGAGGTTTTCATCGGAAAAATAAAATGGGGCGTTAAGGATATATGGGGATAGTATATCAGTACGGTATATGTAAGATCTTCGTTGGAGTAGTTTGCAGAATAGAACAAAACCCCAACTTCTGTGCGAAGTCCTATTCTTTCTTTAAATACTAAAGATCCACCGGCATTCAGGTTGATAGAAGTGCCAATTCCCGTATTCCAACCCCGTGTCGTGTTCGATATTTCTTTAGACAGCACAACGCCCGCATCGACTGATCCCGTTGCAAAAAATTTCATTGCCCGCTGCGAGCAGATGGGAAGCGCCAATAACGAAATATAAAAGAGCAGCAAATATTTTCTCATCCTATTCCACAAAGAAAAGAAATTGTGCATCAAACCCAGATTATCCAGTGCGTTTCGACCATGAGATTCAATAGCCCCAACAATTCGGACGCTCCCCGAATTGTTCGGGACACGCGCGCAAGCGTAATCACTCACACGGTGAGCACTCGAAACCATCAAGCGTTCCAATTCCCTTAAAGGGCAGGTTCCGGGACTTTGGATCGGAATAGAAAGGCACCGCATATTCTGAGATAAATTCATAACATTGCAAAAATGAGTCCAGACAGCCTTTTTACCACCATCCTTCGAAACAAGAGAGCAAAATTTGTTTTGGTTGGTTTTCTCATCCTTACGATTCTGAGAGAAACAGGTGTTCTAAGTATTAATTACAATCGGTCCAATATTAGTCGGTCTGCATCAACTAGTTGGTCGGTAACCTCAACGGGTGTCGGGCTTGCACGTGTAAATCCAAAGGTACGGGATAGTGCTGTGTCACTCGCAGGCAAAGAGCGTGTCGCAGTATATTATCACAATGATTGCATCTGGGGCGACTGCTCTGCAAGCACTGTAAAAGCGTATATCAGCGATTTAGATCATGGAATTTTGTGGATGCCGCTTTATAAGAGCGCAAAGTTTCGTGCGACTGTAAATTGCAACTTCAGTATTTCACGCACTGGTAATGATTCAGGCCGCAAGGAGGTAGGAGGAAAACTGTTCTCCATGAACGCAACGATAACCGGCGGAATAAATATCAAGGGTGTGTGTTCAGCATACACAGCGCGCCAACGTATTCTGCAATCGTGCGCAGAGTTGATTGGCAATGAAATCACTGAAAAAATTCAATCGGAAACCAATCCGCAGTGAACGTAGAAATTATGAGTTACAATTGCAGATAGAACGGTTGAATTTGATATGAACATTGACAATCAAAAAGAATATTGGGATAGTGTTGCAGAGCAGAAGACATTTACACACAAGCTAGATCATGCTCTGCTTGGAAATTGTGTTCAAACCGATAGTCATATACTGGATTATGGATGTGGGTATGGTCGAATTGTAAAAGAGTTGCTGGACCTGGGATATACCAATGTGGTTGGTTTCGACACTTCCAAAGAATTGGTGAAGCGCGGTAAAAGGGATGGTAATTTGCCACTTTACCACATTGAAAACCCTGTTGGCTTATCCGTTGCAGAAAACTCACTGGATTGTGTTTTGTTATTTGCTGTTTTGACCTGCATTCCATCCAACAAAGGACAGAAGGAGTTAATGAATTTACTTTATTCAAAATTGAAACCAAATGGGATTCTTTACATAAGTGATTATTATTTGCAACACGATATTACAGAAGTGGGAAAATACGAATTCCTGGAAGGTGATGAGCAAAATTTCGGCGTGTTTCACTTAGCCGAGGGGGTTGTTTTTCGACATCATACGAAGGAGTGGATTTCAGAATTAACAGCGAACTTCAATATGTTGGAAGAACATCAGGTAACGGTAAAGACAATGAATGGGCACGAGGCGAGAGCGTTTCAGCTCATTCTTAGAAAGTAGGCCTTGCTTTTTGGCGGGGAAAAGTTCAGAATGAGCAGTGCTTGTCATCAGTTCATTCTACGTCAAAAACACCGATCTCCAGCGTCTCACTTTTATTCGACAACCTTCGCGTAATCAAATTTGCTTTTTGTGTAGCCATTCCAAAGTCAGTATACACTTCAACCTGTATTGTTGTTGGCCCTTCAATGCTTTGCTGACGATCGCCGTAGTAGTTGATTTCAATTTTGTATTTGCCTTTCATCGCTTTTTTAATGATGAATTCTTCCGGCCCATATCCTCCTGTGAGATCTGCAGAATTGTGTCCACCGATTTTGGTATCGCGATGGCCGTAATAACATTTTTCTCCGCGAGGATCAGTTACCCAAAGATCGATATCGCAATTGTCGGCATCCCAGTTCAACACCACGCGCGCATCCATGGGCATGTGTTTGAGAAGTCGTGCGTCGATAAATGATGTGTTGAGTGGCGATGGCGAAGACTGGATGATTTGATTCAACTCACCCACGGCAATCAATTCAATCTCTGGAAAGCGGGAATTCCAGTTTTTGGAAATAAGAGAATACATCATTTCGACGGCTTGTTGGTGTTGATTATTGGCAGCGAGCGTCAAAGCGAGATCACGATAACTCTGAGGCTCTTCACTGCGCAGTGCCAATACTTTTTCAAACATTGCCACCGCATCTTCATGCTGATGCAGTTGTTCAAGCCGGTGAGCCAGTATGCGCATCAGTCTGTAGTTTTTGATATCCACTTCTGCGAGATTGCTCAATACACGAAGGGCGTTTTCCTGTTGCCCACATTCACTGAGATAATCGGCCACATCAACAAAGAAAGAAGGTGTTGTAGAATACTCTGCGCGCATTCCGAGATACGTTTCATACACGAGATTTTGAGGTACACTTTTTAGGTCTTTGAGATAGGGTGTTTCCGGATTCCAGGCAGCAAGTGCAATGGATTTTTTACTTGAAACGGGCTTTCGGTTGGACATATCCTTCTCTTCTTCTTTGTCAGCATTGGAAAGACTTAGGCTGTAAGTTGCACCAGTACCAAGACCTGCGCCGGAACCTGTGCCTATTGTAACCGCATCATAAAGAAAACCGCCAGGAGGTGGGGGAGGGCTTTCTTCGTCGGCGCCTGAAATCTGACTTTCTTCCGTCACTTCAATTGAATTGAAATGAATTTGTTCCAAGTTCCTGTGATCATCCGTTCCATTGCTTTTGTTTTTTTTCTTCGGCATATTATGTTCGGATGTAAAATCTTTATTCCACCATTCCTGTCTTGCTGCAATCCAGGATACCACCTGTTCGAGATGATCGTTATTCTTTTTGATTTTATCCTGTTCTTTTGATGCCATTGCTTTATTCCATGCTTCTTTCATGGCTGCAGGAGGTTCTATTTCATATTCAATATAGTCGGTGATAGTGTCCAGAAATATCAGTGATGTCAACGGTGTTACAAGCTGAAACTTTTTGGCAGTTGCAAGCATTTCTTCTTTGTTGATGTCCGAACGAATGGCCAGTGCTTCCAGTTTTTTCTGTGCCCACATCCGTTTGGCCAAAACGCCATTGCTGTTGGGAGCGGTATTTACTTCTATCGTATACGAAGAAGAAACATCGTATCCAATTTGCAAAAGGAGGTTGCCGGGCACTTCGCAGTAGCCAGCAATGGTCAAACTATTTCCTTCGATAACACCACTCGATGGATAGATCGCATTTTTGGTGCGATTGCCGCTTGCATCGGACACGGTTGCACTGATAAGTTTCAACGGCTGGGTGGTGAGTTTTTTCATCGCCTCCGATTGTGTATTCTGCAAGAGGTTGATTGCTATTCCGCCAGTTTGTTCGGAGAGTGTGCGCAACAGTCCGAAATCAGCATTTGTGGAAGCAGAAATACAATTGACAGGAACATCAATTAACCCAGGAAGATCTTTTCCATAATTGGTCATGCCATCTGAGAAAACAAAAACCTCGCTGTATCCACCATCGTTGCGAATCGCTCCAAGCTGTGTGCCACCGTCAAAATCCAAATCTGATAGATAGTTGATTAGTTCGGTTGAAATCCCATCAGAGATCCCAAATGACTTTCTATCGTGAACGCGGTAACTAAAGGTCACCACATCGACCTGCGAAGGTTTGTAGTGCATCAGGTATTCTTTAGCCAATGAGCGGTAGTTGGCCTGTGAGGCACTGTCGCACGAACCGGATACATCCCAGTAAAATGCAATTTTATCCGGGCGTGGTTTGGACCTGTAAGATTCGGGAAGAATAAGTGTAGTGAAGAAATACGTTTTGTTTTCGTTGTGATCAAATTGGGAAATACTCATTTCTTTATCATTCCCGAGCGGAATAATAAACGCAATGTGTTCATTGAGCAATTGTTTTTCTCTGCTGAATGAGCATACCCAATCACTTGAAGATAATTGAAACGTGGTTTTGATTTGCGGACGATCAAGAACAATACTATCGGGAGTTGCATTGTGCACCACGGCTTCCATCTCGAAATGTTCGAGTGATACATTGTAAGTAAGTGGCAGATGATAGAGCAGGTAATTGTCGTGCACTGTCAGCTCTTGTTCGTAGGCCACTACAATACGTTTGGTGCCGTTGGCCGGTATGGGATAGATACGTGC
>JBJXFC010000275.1:0-4075 GCA_046153915.1 Flavobacteriales bacterium | reverse complement strand
CTGCGGGGAATCCGCTATCAGATGCGAAGGTACCTGGAAGCGAAAGAACTAAATAAGAAAAAGAAATAGTGTTAAATCCAATCATATGAGCAAAAAAACTGCATCAAAAAGCAAGACTGAAGAGCCGGAACACTTCAGTTTATTGACTGATTTTGACATTCATTTGTTCAGATCTGGCAAACATTTTAAGTTGTATGAAAAGCTGGGCGCACACACGGCCACATACAAAGACCAACCCGGGACCTACTTTGCAGTTTGGGCGCCAAATGCCAGAACCGTTTCTGTAATCGGAAATTTTAACCAGTGGAACAATAATAACCATAAGCTTACTCCTCGGTGGGACGAGTCAGGAATTTGGGAGGGCTTCTTCGCAGGCATCGGCAAAGGTGAAGCCTACAAATATGCGATTCACTCAAATACAGGTGAGTATTTGGAAAAAGCTGATCCCTTTGCTTTCTATTCAGAGATTGCTCCTGCCACTGCTTCCATTGTGTGGGATCATGATTACAAATGGAAAGACAGCGTGTGGTTGGATGAACGAAAAAAATCAATTGGAAAACCGAAGCCGTACTCCGTTTATGAGGTGCATTTGGGAAGTTGGAGAAGGAAAGTGGAGGACGGAAATCGTTCATTAAGTTACAAGGAGCTTGCCGATGAACTGGTCTATTATGTGAAAGAAGCTGGCTACACGCATGTCGAACTACTGCCAGTGATGGAGCACCCGTTTTTTGGCTCATGGGGCTATCAACTGACGGGTTATTTTGCACCTACCAGCAGATTTGGAAATCCTCAGGAGTTCATGGCGTTCATTGACGCTTTACATAAGGCCGAAATAGGAGTGATCTTAGATTGGGTGCCTTCTCATTTTCCAGGAGATGCGCATGGCTTGTATAAATTCGATGGAACCAACTTGTATGAACATGCTGATCCGCGAAAAGGATTTCATCCTGATTGGAGCAGTTACATTTATAATTACGGCCGAAATGAAGTGCGGTCATTCTTGATCAGCAATGCTTTATTTTGGATAGATGTTTTCCATGCAGACGGGCTGCGTGTTGATGCAGTAGCCTCGATGCTGTATTTGGATTATTCGAGAAAAGCAGGAGAGTGGATCCCCAATCAATATGGTGGCAACGAAAACCTGGAAGCGATTTCGTTCTTGAAAGAGTTCAATGAAGTGGTTTATGCCAATCATCCCGATGCCGTAACGATCGCGGAAGAGTCAACTGCATGGCCTAGTGTTTCGAAGCCAACTTATTTGGGCGGATTAGGATTTGGTCAAAAATGGATGATGGGATGGATGCATGACACGCTCCACTATTTTAAGTTAGACCCTATACATCGCAAGTATCATCAGGACGAAATTACGTTTAGTGTTATCTACGCCTTTACCGAAAACTTCATGCTGCCGTTATCGCATGACGAAGTGGTTCATGGAAAAGGATCGTTGCTAGGCCGAATGCCAGGAGATGAATGGCAGAAGTTCGCCAATTTACGGTTGATGTTTTCGTATATGTTTACCCATCCAGGCACTAAATTGGTCTTTATGGGTGGCGAATTCGGTCAAACATCTGAATGGAATCATGATCGAAGCATTGATTGGGATGCGTTGAACTATGGGCCTCATCAGGGAATTCTCAAGCTAACCAAAGATCTAAATGCTCTTTACAAGATTGAAACAGCGCTCTATAAATATTCATTCGATGGAAAGGGATTTGAATGGTCAGACTACGGAGATCGTGAAAATAGTGTGATTGTATACATCCGGAAAGCGGATAGCAAAGAAGAATTGATGATGGTGATTTGTAATTTCACACCTGCCACAAGACAACTCTATCGGATTGGGGTTCCCTATCGTGGCACCTGGAAAGAAGTATTTAATTCAGACGATAGCAAGTATGGTGGGAGTGGAGTGTTAAACTCTGGCTTGCTGTATACAACACCTGTCAAGTATCACGGAAAAGATAATTCAGTTGCGATCACCCTGCCACCATTGGGAATGACGATTCTAAAGCTCAATGAGGAAATGGCTGAATTCGATTTGGATTGAGTAATGACGTCATTTTCTGTACTGTTTTCACCTAATTGATTTTACGAGTGGCTTCCAATAAATTTATTTGTATACATGGTCATTTTTACCAACCACCTCGCGAGAACGCATGGTTAGAGGTGATTGAAATTCAAGATAGCGCACATCCCTATCACGACTGGAACGAACGGATTAGTGCAGAGTGCTATGGCCCCAACACCGCTTCGCGAATATTGGATAAAGTAGGAGGTGTGATAAAAAACATTACAAATAACTACGCTCGCATCAGCTTTAACTTTGGACCAACACTTCTCTCTTGGATGGAAGTGTATGACAAAGAAACATACGAGGGCATTTTGGAAGCGGATCGAGAGAGTATTGAACGTTTTGATGGACATGGTTCAGCGATGGCGCAGGTATTTAATCACATGATAATGCCGCTGGCTAATCGGAGAGATAAGGAGACGCAGGTGATCTGGGGTATCCGCGATTTTGAGAAGAGGTTTAGAAGAAAACCGGAAGGTATGTGGCTGGCTGAAACAGCAGTTGACACAGAGTCGTTGGAGATTTTGGCGGAGCAGGGAATTTCGTTTACGGTACTGGCTCCTCGTCAAGCAAAATCCATCCGAAAAATAGGTGATAAGGATTGGACAAGCGTGAATGATCAAACCATTAACACACGCAAGTCATACCGTTGCAGTTTACCTTCGGGTAAAAGTATCATATTGTTTTTTTATGATGGAAACATCTCCCAGTCGGTTGCCTTCAACGGATTATTAAACGATGGGCGAGGTTTTGCGGAGCGATTGATTAACTCGTTAGATCAAAGCGACAACTCGCATCAATTGGTACATATTGCCACAGATGGAGAAACCTATGGACATCACCATAAGCATGGGGAAATGGCGCTTGCTTTCGCACTTGACTTTATTGAAAAGCATAATGACGTAAGTTTGGTCAACTACGCTTCCTATGCAGCTCAATTTGAGCCAGAGTTAGAAGCTCAGATTATCGAAAACAGTTCATGGAGTTGTGTACATGGTGTAGAACGTTGGCGTGAAAACTGCGGATGTAATTCCGGGAAACCAGGCTATACGCAAACATGGCGAAAACCACTGCGTGATGCGCTAGACTGGTTGAGGGATACGCTGTCTGTGATCTTTGAATCTGAGGCTGGTAAGTTTTTTAAAGATCCATGGGATGCAAGAAATGAATACATAAAAGTTGTATTGAAACGTACAGATGAGAACGTTAGCAGGTTTATTCGATCGCAGGGACTAAACGACCAGATTGATGTGAACAAAGCCTTGCGATTGATGGAGTTGCAGCGCCATGCCATGCTGATGTACACGAGCTGCGGTTGGTTCTTTGATGAAATTTCGGGTATTGAAACCGTGCAGGTTATTCAATATGCTTGTCGCGCAATTCAGCTTTCCAAGCAGCTTACTGAAAAAGACCTGGAGGCTGAATTTTTAACACGATTGGAGTTGGCCCCAAGTAATGTCGCGACTTACGAAAATGGTGGAAACGTTTTTCGCAAGCTCGTATTGCCTTCAAAAACCAATTTGACAAGAGTGGGAATGCACTATGCGGTGTCTTCAATTTTTGAAGATGATCCGGAAAATTTGCCCTTGTTCAATTACAAAGCTACCAATGAGTTTTTTGTAAAAAAGGAAGCCGGAGAACAGAAGCTCGTTACGGGCATTACCAAGGTACAGTCGCTGGTAACCCGGTCTGAAAAGAAATTTGCGTTTGCCGTAATCTATCTTGGCAAGCACGATCTGATAGGTAACCTTTCTTTGGATATTGAACTGGACAATTTCTTTGGGATGCAGTTTCGAATGGTGAACGCGTTCGAGGAAGGGCGATTGGCGGATGTAATAAGCATTATGCAAACCTACTTTGGATCAGAGAAGTATTCGATATGGTCACTATTTAAAGAAGAGAAACGAAAAATCCTTGATGCCATTTCCCACCAGGGAATGGAAGATTTAGAAAGTTCTCTTCGTAGAACCTACAATAGAGACTATCCGTTGGTGAATGCAC
>JBJXFC010000266.1:0-2548 GCA_046153915.1 Flavobacteriales bacterium | reverse complement strand
GCCGCAAACCTTATAGTGTGATTTTGTTGGATGAAATTGAAAAAGCACATCCGGATGTATTCAATATTCTCTTGCAAGTGTTGGATGATGGTCGTCTCACCGACAACAAAGGACGTGTAGCCAATTTTAAGAATACCATCATCATCATGACGAGCAATCTCGGCTCGCAGATAATTCAGGAGAATTATGACAAAGCAGTAGATCCGGACAGCGAAGAATTGTTCGAGCGCACCAAAGCCGATGTGATGTTGCAACTCAAAAATTCCCTTCGCCCTGAATTCCTGAATCGTATCGATGAAGTGATCATGTTTACACCACTCATGAAATCACAAATCGAACGCATCGTTAAAATGCAATTGAGTTTGTTGGCAGAGCGATTGGAGAAAGTTGGTGTGCAATTGCAGGTAACTCCCGATGCTTTGCATTACCTGGCTGAGAAAGGCTATGATCCGCAATACGGTGCTCGTCCTGTCAAGCGTGTAATCCAAAAAGAAGTGATGAACGAATTATCCAAATACATCCTGGGCAACAAACTCGACAAAACGGAACCAGTTGTCCTCGATGTATTCAACGAAGACATCGTATTCCGCAAAAAGATAGATGAAGAAGAATTGGTGAGTGTAGGATAATCTTTGTGAAGACGACAAGGGGCCGGGTCATTTGATCCGGCTTCTTTTTTGCGAAAAATCGGATCATTGTTGGAGTTTAACCTAGATCAAGAATCTTCCAGAATGGAGGGGTTTAGGCTTTCCCGGATGTAACTCGCACTGCTGATAATGGCAGCTTTAGCCTTTAAAAACCATATGAAACAAAGGAAATTTTTTACCCTGATGGCCATGGCTTTGTCCTTTGGCCTTATGAGCATGGCTTCTTATTCCGAAGACAATGATGATGGTCGCGCTGGTCACAATGGATCGCCGGGAGAAATGACATGCGCAAAATCAACCTGCCATACTTCATTTACGTTGAATTCCGGACCTGGTTCAGTTTCTATCAATGCTGTAGGAATGACCAATTGGCACTATGTTCCCGGACAGACATACACCATTGAGGTTACCGTGGCTCAAACCAACTTCGGGCTTTTTGGATTTGGTTTCGAAGCCTTACTTGGATCAGGAGCAAATGCGGGAACATTGACACCCGGATTAGACAATCATGCGTTGAATGCAACCGTTCTGGGCAATTCAAGAAAAACGATTACACACGATCTGGACGACGGCCTTTCTCCCAATTCACATACATTTACTTTTACATGGCTTGCTCCTGCAACAGCGGTTCCAGTAACTTTTTATGCTGCCGGTAACGCAGCAAATGATAACAATTCAGATCAGGGAGATTATATTTATACAACAAGTCAGGCATTAACACCTGCTGTTATTCCAAACCCACCAACGATTTCGGCCAACGGATCGCTGAATCTGTGCAACGGAGCAAGTGTAACATTGAGTATTAACGCTCAGGCAGACGTGACTTATGCATGGTTTGATGCCAACAATCAGCAAGTAGGGACGGGGGCAAGTTTCACCACCACACAAGAAGGTTGCTACGATGTGGTTGCAACCGCATCAGGAGGTACGGCCAATTCTACAAATACAATTTGCACAGATCTTATTCTTGTGGATGCAGGATTCAGTGGTTTGGTAACGTCCTATTGCAGTGATAGTGAGCCGGTCGATATTGTGCTCAATTCTCCAGGTGGAACTCTTGCGGGTGACGGAATTTCAGGAACAAGTTTTAATCCTCAAATTGCAGGCCCAGGAAGTCATACCATTACCTATACCATTACAACTTGGGAAGGCTGCAGTGATAGCGAAAGTTTTGTTGTGAATGTCCAGGAAGTTTTAAGCCCGGCATTCATGGGACTTCCTGCCACAATTTGCAGCAATGCACAACCAGTGAATCTGGTAGCAGAAATTAACGGTGGTACATTTTCGGGATCTGGAATGAATGGAAACCAATTTACACCAGCTCTACCAGAAGGTGTTTATGAAATTACCTATTCAACCGGCACTGGAGAATGTGTGCAAACATCTACGCAACAAATTGAAGTACTTGCAACTCCAGATGCTTCATTCACCGGACTTCAATCGGAGTATTGCTCAAATGCATCTGCAGTGCAATTAATACCATTGAACAGCGGTGGAGTTTTTAGCGGTACAGGTGTGGAAGGAAATAACTTCAATCCACAAAATGCCGGAGCGGGCGCTAGTCTTGTGTCCTATGCTTTGGTGAGCAACAATGGCTGCAGCGACATTTCCGAAGTTGAAGTAATCATCAATCAAGTCGTAAGTTCTGCATTTGAGTCTCCGGTTACGTTGTGTTTGAATAGCGGGGAAATTGAATTAATTCCGGTAGAATCAGGAGGTGTTTTTTCTGGTGTTGGTATTGCGGGAAATGTTTTTGATCCTGTAATTGGTGTGGGCACATACACCGTCAACTATACCAATGGTGAAGGAAGTTGCACCGTGAGTACATCACAGGAAATTGAAGTACTTGCCTTGCCGGTAGCGACATTCAGCGGATTGGAAAATGGATATTGCATTGGTTC
>JBJXFC010000255.1:0-19507 GCA_046153915.1 Flavobacteriales bacterium | reverse complement strand
AAAACGGCTGGTTACACCCAACGTGAAATTGATGGATTGGAAAAATTGCTCAATGCCGGTTTTATCGACACCTTCAGAATGCTCTTTCCCGACACGGTGAAATATTCCTGGTGGAGTGCGCGCTTCAATTCAAGAGCCAAAAATGTGGGTTGGAGAATTGATTATTTCCTCATCTCTGAATCACTCAAAACAAAAGTGAAAGATGCATTTATCCTAAATGAAATTGAAGGCAGTGATCACTGTCCGGTTGGGATGGATATCGATCTGGATTGATAAGAAAATAAAACCCCTCTCGTGTGAAAGGGGTCTTTGAAGTCAATTTCTTTTCGGGTTTTTTTTACCGCAGAACCGTTACATTTCCGCTGTGCAGTTGATTTACCTGTTTGTCGTTGAACTCAATTTTAACGGTCCAGGTAAAGCAGTCGTTGTGCGCGTAGTATTGTCCTTCGCGGATGCTGCCATTCCATCCTTCACCGGGATCATCGGTTTTGAAGATCAATTCTCCCCAACGATTCATTACAATGAATTCATAACTTCGAATGGTTTCAGTAGTGCTCATTTCGGGTTTGAACAGGTCGTTGATTCCATCGTGGTCAGGTGTAAATGAATTCGGAATAAAGATGTAATACGTATTGTCGATATTCACCAATTGTGTTTTTTCATCTGTGCAGCCAAATTCATTGGTTACAATTTGTGTTGCATGGAAAGCTCCACCTGTTGCATAGTGGTGAGTCGGATTTATTTCATTGCTCGTAAACCCATCCCCAAAATCCCAGTGATATTGAATTGCTCCGACACTGCTGTCGGCAAATGCTACGTCCAAATCATAGATGATGTCGCCATTTGGATCGAAATTAAAATCGGCAGTTGGTAATCCAAAAACTTCGATAAGGCTATCGATGTAGAGCACACTCTCGCAACCGTGTTCGCTTACTGCATGGACCTGTACATCCCAGATACCCATGTCTTCAAATAAGATAGTAGGTTCAACATCATTGCTACTTTCCCCGTTGCTGAACGACCAATCGTATTGCTCTCCGTTATTGGTATTGTTTGCAAATGAAACTTCCAATGGCATGCATCCACTTGTGAGATCCGGGGTTACGTCAATTGAAGGCTTCGGATGAATGGTGTAAGTGGCATCAAAAGTGTCTGTGCAACCATAATCATTCATCGAAATCAAATGAATGGTATGCTCTCCTTCATCAAAGAAAGAAAAGGATGGAGTCATTTCTGCAGAATTAAACGATCCGTCAACAATCCATTCGTAAACACTGCTTCCTGTTGTGGTTACATTGGTATTGATGGTCTCCAGCGGAAAACAACTTTCATTGCTGCTAAGCGTGAACGAAGTTTCTGGCTGGGGCTGAACTGAGACTATTTGAAATGCGGAGTCTGTGCATCCGAACTCATTGGATACATGAAGTGAAATTTCATAGTCGAGAATATTTCCGGTTGTATTGATGAATTCATAGCAAGTGTTAACATCGTCACTTTGGTATCCGTTGTCGAAATTCCAAACCTGTGCATTTGATCCTGTAGTGGTATTGTCTGTGCAAACCTGAAGAGGACTACAGCCCAATGCTGGATTTGCACTCATCATGGCAAAGGGTTTGGGATGCACTATAAAGTTCATTGCAGCAGTTGTTGAACAACCGTTGTTTTCCTGAGCCGTTGCGCTTACTCCATATGTATTTCCTGAAGAATAGCTGTGCTCAACACTGGTTCCAGTGTCTTGATTGCTGTCACCAAAATCCCAGGTAATAAATTGGATTGAACCTTCCGTTGTTGAGGTGAATTCGATAAGTTGATCTGGACAAGCCTCATCCACATTGGATGAAATAGTAATCGTTGGAGAAGCCAAAACTTCTATGCTCACAGTTGTAGTATCGTAACTACATCCATCGTTGGCATAAAAAACCACGTCGTAGATTCCTGGTTCATCAAAAATATGATTTGGACTTCCAACTGAACTTGTGCTGCCGTCATCGAACTCGTAGAAATAACTTGTAGCGCCGGCCGTGCCGTTGTTGAATTCGACAAATAAAGGAGAGCAACCAATATTGACTGAGGGTTGCAAATTGATTTCAACTGTATTCGGTAGCACAGTCAAAACACTTTCCGTACTGTCTGATCCACATGTATTGACAGCAACCAGTTTGATTGTGTAATCAAATGGATCTTCATCTGCAAGATAAATTTCTGTTGAGGGCGTCTCATCATCTGATTCTTCACCATTGCCAAGATCCCAGTAGAATGAATCGGGGTATCCAGCACTTTCATTCACAAATTGTGTTACAACTGGCGAACATTGCGACGAAAGATTGGTGCTGAATTGTGCGTGGGGCCTTGGATTCACTGTAATGTTTTCACTGTACAGATCGCTTCCACATTGATTTGAAGTTGTGAGCGTAATCGTGTAATTCTCAATATCAAGTTCTGCTTCAAAGGTCGTTGGAGCCGGATTTATGTCATTGCTGATGTTTCCACCAAGATTCCATTCGGTGGATTCAACAATGCCCGTCGATTGATTGTTGAATTGAATTTCGAGCGGCGAGCAACCTATGTTAGCAGATAAGCTGAAGTCTGCCACGGGCAATCCTATAATTTCTATTGTTTCCTGATGCTCTTCCATGCAACCAAGCGAATTGAATGCCTGCAGGGTTATTACAAATGTGCCTGCATTGGGGTAAGAAGTGGATGGTGATATTCCTATTGAGTTCGATCCGTTGCCAAAACTCCACGAATAACTCGTTGCATCTGTGGAATTGTTGGTGAATGCAACATTGGCATTCATACAACTGGTATCGGCTACGTCAAAGTCTGCATGGGCGAGAGGAACAACAATGATATTCACAGCATCGGTTCCGCCGCAAAGATTTGCATCTTGCACGGTGAGTGTATAGCTTGTTGTAATGTTGGGTGTAGCAATCACATCTTCAATATCATTTGCGTTGAGGCTCGCTCCGTTGTTCCAGGTGTAGTCGAATGGTCCTTCACCACCTGTAATACTTGCATTGATGGAGTGCGAAGATCCTTCGCAGATGCTGCCATCTGCACCCGCATTCACCGCCGGCAAACCATTTACAGTTACAACTTTGATGTCTGAAATCATACACGTGCCAGAACCAAGTGTGTATACACAATTGTAAATTCCGGCAACCGATGGTGTAAAAACTCCAGCCGCCGTGAGGTATGCAGATGTCGTCCATGTGCCGCCAGGTGTTATTGGATTCAGATTGAACGATGGTGCATTTAGACAAACTTCCATATCGGCTCCTGCATCCGGCGGAGAAATGGAATTAACAGTTACCGTGATGTGATCGCAGGCCTGGCAATTGTTATTATTGGTAAAGCAATACGTCAGGTTAAACGTACCTGTTCCATTGGGAGTGAATACTCCTGAAGCAGTAACGTTTAAACCACTCCAAACCCCACCTGCCGGGCTGAATCCCGTGAGTTGATGTGCTATTGGTTGATCGCATAATGCAATATCGTTTCCTGCATTAACAGCCGGCAACGGATTAACTGTGATACTTGCGTTGTCACTTGACGTGCAATTGGCTACATCTGTTGCGGTAAGAATGTAATTGCCAGAATTGACTGGTGACGCGGTTGTTGTAGGGTCATTTATATCGGTGATGTTCGCACCAGTCCAAACATAACTTGCGATTGCTCCATTGTTGGATGATGCACTGCCATTGAGGTTGGCTGTTTGTCCCAGACAAATGGTTTGATCTGAACCAGCATTAACGGTTGGAAGCGACATCACGGTTACAACCACATTATCTGTTGAAGTGCACAATCCACTGATGGCAGTGTAAGTGAGATTGTGAATACCGGATTGAGTGGGTGTGAACAATCCACCTGCTGTTACGGATGAAGATCCTGTCCATGTGCCACCGGCCATCAATTGAATAGCAGGCGTATTCATGCATACGGACATATCGACGCCAGCATTGATCACATCAGGTGTTATAACAGTTATTGTTTTGGTATCGGAAGAAGTACATCCTTGTCCGGAAGAATAGGTGTAGGTTAATACGAATGAGCCCGCTACTGTTGGTGTAAATACACCGGATGCATTTACTCCTGTTCCGCTCCAGGTTCCACCCGCAGGTGAATAACCAGTAAGTGTTGTTGCTGATGAATTGGTGCACAACGTTTGATCATTGCCGGCTTCAACCACTGGAATGGCGTTTACGGTGACAACTGTTTGATCGCTGGATTGGCATCCTGCAGCATCAGTAGCAGTGAGTGTAAATGCAGTTGTTCCGGCGGGCGTGGTTGTTGTAATAGCGCTGGTTGAATTTGCAACCACTCCGCCTGTCCACGCATAGGTCGAAATTGCTCCGTTTCCAGAGTTTGCATTTCCATTGAGATTTGCTGTTTGACCTGCACAAATACTCTGATCGTTTCCTGCATTAACTGTTGGAAGTGCAAGCACGGATATAGTTACGTTGTCGGTAGATGTGCATTGACCACTGATGGCGCTATACGTTAAATTGTATAAACCAGTTTGTCCAGGTGTAAAAAGACCTCCTGCAGATACCCATGTGCTTCCGCTCCATGTTCCACCGGCCAAAAGTTGAATAGGCAAAGTATTCAGACAAAGTGATTGATCGCTGCCCGCATTGATTACAGCCGGTGTGATCACCGTGATTGTTTTGGTGTCGTTTGCCGAACATCCTAATCCTGTTGTATACGTATATGTCAACAAAAAATTCCCTGCCGTTGTTGGTGTGAAAGTTCCTCCAGCATTTACTCCTGCACCACTCCAGGTGCCACCTGCCGGAGAGAATCCGGTAAGCACTGTTGCTCCACTATTGGTGCAGAGTGTTTGATCGGCTCCCGCATTCACAACCGGTGTTGGATTTACTGCTATGGTTATCTGATGGGATGATTGACAACTGGCATTGTCTGCCGCTGTTAATGTGAAAATTGTTGTAAGTGTTGGAGATGAGGTTGTAGAAGCGCTCGATGAATTTGCTACAGTGCCGCCTGTCCATTGGTAGGTGATGACAGAGCCGTTGGTAGTTGTTGCGCTGCCATTGAGATTGGCCGTTTGACCTGAACAAATTGTTTGATCAATTCCTGCATTTACAATTGGCAATGCCAATACCTGAGCAGTAATTTGATCCGAACTTTGGCAAAGTCCGCTGGTTGTTGTGTAGGTCAAAGTATATGTGCCCACTGCAGAGGGAGTAAACAATCCGCCCGCTGTAACCAAGGTAGAACCAGACCATGTGCCGCCACCCAATAATTGCACTGCTGCACTATTTAGACAAGGGGTAATATCAAGGCCTGCATTGATTACATCAGGTGCTATTACTGTGACAACTTTGGTATCTGTTGCGTTGCAGCCCTGTGCACTGGTATAAGAGTATGTCAATGTGAAATTTCCAGTTGCTGATGGTGTAAAAAGTCCGCTTGCATTTACTCCGGCGCCACTCCAGGTTCCGCCTGCCGGACTAAATCCAGTAAGTTGAGTCGCTCCTGCATTGCTGCACAGCGTTATATCACTTCCCGCATTCACTGTGGGAATCGAATTGACCGTAACCAATACGGCATCGGTAGCAGAGCAGTTGGCGGCATCTGCTATAAATATATTGTAGGTTGTTGTGGCGGTTGGCGTTGCAATCGGATTAAGAATGGCCGTATTGTTGAGCCATGATCCCGTCCATGCAATGTCTGTTATCGCGCCATTTGCGCTACTCGCTGTTGCGCTAAGTTGGATTGATTGTCCATTGCAAAGTGCAACGTCGCTGCCTGCATTTAATACAGGTAAAGGCAAAACCTGAACACTTACATTATCTGTTGTTGTGCAACCTCCAGCGCTTGATGTAACTGTAAGGTTATGCGTACCAACTGTTGACGGTGAAAAGATACCGCCAGATGTTACCAGCGAACTTCCTGACCATGTTCCTACAGAAGGTAATTGAAAAGCAGGATTATTGAGGCAAATCTGCACATCTGGTCCTCCATTTGGTGGTGAAGGATTAATAACGGTCATAGTCATTGCGTCTGTAAATACACAACCCTGCGGACTTGTTTTGGAATATGTGAGATTAAAATTACCTGTTGTCGGTGCAGTAAATAAACCGCCTGCAGACACGCCACTTCCTGACCAGGTGCCACCTGCTGGTGTTCCCGTCAATTGCATGGAGCCTACACTCAAACAAAGCGTTTGATCTGCTCCGGCATTCGTGTTTATTGTTGGATATACCGTAACAGTTACAAGATCTGTTGCCTGGCAGAATGAAGCATCAGATGCACTGAATGTATAGATCGATGTATTGGCTGGCGAAACTGTGTAACAGGCATTGAGTGGACCACCCAACCAAAGTTGCGTTGCAATGGGGCCATTTGAAGAAGAGGCTGTGCCACAGAGTTGAATCGAAGCACCCGGACAAATACTTACATCTGGTCCGGCATTCACTACTGGCAAAGGCAGAACAGTTAAAGTTATTTGATCACTCGCGGTGCATCCCAGAGCATCCTCGATAGTTATGGTGTAGGTCGTTGTTGTGGTTGCAATTACGTTGTTGGATGGAGTTGCGCTCCAGGTTGTTCCACCATTCCAGCTATAATCATACGGTGCAGTACCTCCGGAGACGGTAACATTGGCGCCAAGATTGGCTACCTGATTGAGACACCTGCTGATATCGGGTCCGGCATTGACAGAACATTGGGCTAGTGAGGTATTGGAATTCAACACCAAAAAGAAGCCAACAATGGCACAAAGCCATAAAGGATTTAGGGTTTTCACTTTATGCAGTTTAAAGTTAGAGTTGCACTTTTTCAAGTCAAAAAAGTTCTCTCTTAACGTGTGGAGGGATTCAATGGTTTCATTTGTAGTCTATTTTGGTTGGGATTACCGGGAAAATGAACAAATTGATTGTATTGAATATTAATGGACTGCATATCTTCCGCCCCGAAACCTGTATCAATTTTGAAATCAAATTCTAAGATGAAAAAAATCTTTGGCCTTGTGGCCTTTATTGTGGTTGTAGGCTTCTCCTCAGAGGCAAAAGAAACACCGTTTGGATTGGAGATCAATCATGGCGAACTTCTCAATCTTACTTCTATCAGTCTCGACGTTCAGGATAATCTGCAACTTGTTGCGCAGGCCGAAGAGATCGAAAGGCATGGCGGGCGTACCAACCATGGAAAAATGCTGAGCGCTGTTGGTGTAGACGAATTGAATAGCGGCACCTGGACACTTTTGGAGAATGGTGACAAAGTTTGGCAGTTGCGCATGCATAGCTCTGGCGCTCTCGCAATTTCAGTTTTCTTCAACAACCTGTACCTTCCTCAAGGTTCTTCACTTTTCGTATATCCAACCGATCAATCGTATTTTGAAGGTCCGTTTTTGTTGAGCGATTGCGCGGCTCACGGATATTTCGCAACTCCTGAAGTATTAGGTGACGATGTAGTGCTCGAATACTATGAACCAGCAGGTGTAGTAGCTAAGACCAATATACAACTCCGTGGTATTGGCCATTATTACAGATTCATCTACGACTACCGCGACATGCGTGGCGCTGCAAGTGATTTTTGCGAGGTAGATGTCAATTGCCCTGAAGGTGGAGAATGGACTGCTGAACGCGATGCCGCAGTTCGTCTTCAATTGACGGATGGTGGAGATATTTTTCTTTGCTCCGGATCGCTTGTAAACACTACCGAAATGGATTGCCGAAAGTATATTCTTACCGCATTTCACTGTGTGGAGGGAATCAGCAATGCGGATCTGCTTCTTGCATCGGTTCGCTTTAACTATGAAAGAGATGGTTGCGGAACAGGTTCTGCGCCTACCAGAAATAAAGCTGGCGTCGTAAAACATGCCGACTCAAATGATGGTGGAGGTAACAATGGTTCTGATTTTGCACTTCTGGAAATGGAAGATGCTATCCCTTCTGCATGGACTCCATATTTCGCAGGTTGGGATGCATCCAGTGGCACACCGGTGAGTGGAGTGAGCATTCACCACCCCAATGGCGATGTAAAGAAAATTTCGACAACAGAGGATGTTATTTCTGGCACGTGGGGTGCACCCGGATTTCATTGGCGCGTAGAATGGATGGAAACTGAAACGGAATGGGGGGTAACCGAAGGTGGTTCTTCTGGTTCTCCGCTCTACAATCAAAATCATCACATCGTAGGACAACTTACCGGTGGTGGATCTTTTTGCACGCAACCAACTGCGAATGATTATTATGGTAAAATGAGTAAAAACTGGTCTGCAAATCCAAATCCTTCAGATGAAAAATTGAAAGAATGGCTCGATCCAACAAATCAAAGTAACAACGGAGCGATCGCCATGTTTGGATCTTACGTAAACACAAATCTGTCTTTGCCTTGTTCTATCAATACAGCCGTCGAAGAGCAGCAAATGAAGTTTGATGATGTAGCTATTTATCCTACCATCGCACAAGGTGACATTACAATCACTACTGCGGGATTCCGTGATATGAAAGAAGTAAGAATCTACGATAGTGCAGGAGCACTGGTTGAAGTATTCGCGTTAAAAGATGTGCAGAATATTTTTAAATTGTCTCACTATTCTGCGGGATTGTATTACATGACATTTTTGCATATCAATGGATCTCAACTTACAAAAAAGTTCACCGTTGCTAAATAATTGAAGTAAACAAATGGTATTCAAAACCCGGAGAAATTCCGGGTTTTTTGTTAGAATGGAAATCCGATTCCCAGATTGAGCACGACGTTGCTTGAAGTTGGAATTTTAGTGATTTCTGAATTGATACTTTGCAGGTAACTGAGGTATTCATTCTTCGGTTGCCATGACCAGCGTTCTCCAGGAACTTTCGATGGATCCTTCAGTTTTATTCCCAAATCAAATCGCACCAGGAAAATATCAAAGTCTAGTCGAAGTCCAATTCCCGAGCCTATGGCAATTTCACTTACAAAACGTTTGGAAGTAAAATCTGCACCTACTTTATCGAGGGATGGTTGGTTCAGCCAAATATTTCCCGCATCAATAAAAATAGCCCAATTGAGCATCCTGGTCATTTTGAACCGGTATTCAAAATTGCCTTCAAGCTTTACTTCTCCAATATTGTTGAAGGTTCTCACCACAGAACTATCCCGCGAAGAACCCGGCCCCAGTGTTCTTGCCTGCCAGGCCCGCATACCATTGCTACCACCACTGAAGAAACTTTTTTCAAACGGCAACACATTCAGATTCCAATAGGGAAGTCCAAGCCCACCATAGGCCCGCAGTACAAATGTATTTTTTTCATTGACATTGGAATAATATCGAAAGTCGAGTTCGCCCCGGGTGTAATTCGCAAAACGAATTCCTGCAATTTCATAACTTCCTGCTTCATCCAATGGTGCACCTGTCATTTTCATCAGTCCATAAAGTGAATTCCCGGCCAAACTGATATTCGATTTAAAAAAGAAATAACGCCGCTGATTGCGATTTTTCTGGCTATTCAAAGTCCAGGTAAAATTGGTTGCAAGAATGAGGTGATCCCGATAACTATTTGCAAGGAACTCATCATTGAGATTGTCCAGAAATTCCTGAAATGCAACCGATTTCTGGATCTTGATTACGCTGAATTCCGGAAAATCAATTGCAATGCGCGTCACCTTATCCGGATTTTCTATCCAGTTCCAGCTAAATCGAAGTTGTGAAAGTGTACGCACATAGTCGGGTCGTGATTGGTAATTAAAACCTGCTCCCAGTGATGTTTGTGGCTCACTGCTTTTTTTGATCAGTCTGTGATCACAACCAAGAGGCCACAACCTTGGCACACGATATGTAAGTTCTGGCCCAATTTCAAATGTGTTAAGCCTGAAACTGCGTTCAATGTTTTGTCCCTGATCTGTATTGGCTGTTTCTACAAGTGTTTGTGATGCTTCCAAACCGAGAATCATACGTGCATCAAGTGTTTCTGCACCCTTGAAAATATTGCGTGACGAATAAAGCAGATTTCCATAAATTCCCATGTTGCCACTGCGATGTGTTACCTGTGGTTCGATACGGAAATATTGTCGTGGAAGTGGAGTCAGTCGAATATGTGTATCCAGGATGTGAATCCCGTTCACGGATTCGGGGCGGGGAACAATTTGAATGCTCGTTGCGCGCAAAACTCCCAGCTGCGAATAACGTTTGTAAGTTTTATCCAGAAGCTCCCGGTTATAGCGCGATCCGGAATCATAGCCCTTCAAGCAGGAGATCAACTCTTTTGTCAAATTGGGCTCGCCGGAATAGATTATGTTCAGTCCATCGTAAATCATCGTGTCCGTTGGTGCGTATTTGGGATTCGATGCATCAAAATTGGTGTGAACATATATTTCACCTATGAAATATTTTTTATGGGGAACGGAAATTAAACTATCCGGATATTCAGGTGAAGGAATTTGTGGACGTATCAATTGCAATTTCATATCTACCAAATGATTCACCACGTCTTTTCTGGCGTCATACGTGATGTAGTCTTTGGTGAACTCATAGTATCCGGTATTGTTGAAATGGGTGGAAATTCTTTCACGCTCTCCATCCAAAATGTCAAGATCAAAAACATCCAGGCTATCGAGTAAGGTTCCCTTTACAATTTTGTTGAGATCATGCGCCATTACCGAATCCTGAATATTGTAGTCTATATTTCTGTACCGATAGGGTTGTGAGGGGTAGACATGATATCGCACTTTGGTTTTAGCCCCTTTTCTCCAGAAAATAAGTCCCTTGTTTTTATATACCACTTCAGGAATAATCTTGTTGTCAAAATATCCTTTCTTCTGAAGATAAATGCTCATTTGCTCGGCACTTTTAATCATCAGTGTTGAGTCTAGTTCTGCTGGTTTCTCACCAATGGTATTTGCCATCCACATCCACATGCTTTGGCATTTTTTCGGTTCTTTGCCTTTCTTTTCTCTCTTTTCATTTATTCTAACGCATCTTTCTGCGGCCCGCACAGAACTGCTATCAAGGGCCCTTTTTGGAACGAGCGTGTAGATGCCTAGATTAAAACGTGCCCAAACAACTCTTTTATTGGGCTTGAGTTTAGAAAACGCGATGATGTCTTCTGATGGTACGCTGAAACCTTCCGGATTTTTGGAAATACCAAGTTTATACCGCATGGTTAAATCACCAATGCTGTCATTTGCTGGTGGTTCTTCCGAATGAATAACAACTCTGTGCTTTTTCAAATAGACCTCATCTGACCTTATCCGATGAAAAATAGTACACGATCCCGCCCACAAAGCGACAAACAATAAAAACAGAATATTCAGCCTGATTCTCAATCGTGATAATATCTTGCAGCGCAATTTCAGAAAAAGTCTCATTGCACTCACACTTAGTTGCAAAAATGCTGCCGTTGAAAAAAGATTTGAAATTAATGCGTTCCCTTCATCAAAAGAAGTTTAGGAACGAAACAGGGCTATTTATTGTTGAAGGCAAAAAAATGGTTGAAGAAGCTATTCAGTCTGATTTTGACGTTCATTCGATCTATACCACTGACCCTGAATGGAAAAGCGGAAGCACAGAGGCATGCCTGATCCCCGCCAGAGAGATGGAAACGATTTCGGGGCTAACTACTCCTGCCGGATATATCGCTGCGGTGCATCAATCTGGAAACAAACCACTCACCACCACCGAAAAATTTGTGTTTGTATTGGATGGAATCAATGACCCGGGCAATTTGGGTACCATTCTGCGCACTGCAGACTGGTTTGGGGTAAAATCCATTATTTGCACCCCGGAAACCGTAGATGTCTACAATCCAAAAGTGGTTCAAAGCACCATGGGAAGCATTTTTAACACCAGGCTGCATTATCTTAATGTGGAGATCATATCAAAATGGGCCAATGAGAATGGATATACATTCTTAGGTGCAGATTTGTCGGGGGCGGATGTATTCGGACTTTCTTTTCCGACCAAAACGGCAATGGTTATTGGCAGTGAGAGTCATGGCATTCGCGATGCAATGCGCGCTCACATCAGACAGTTTGTGCATATTCCCGGCAATGGAAAAGCAGAAAGTCTGAACGCGGGTGTTGCTGCGGCTATTGTTGTTTCGCAGTGGTTTCGAACGAAGAGCAACTAATGGATGGTGACATGTTGCCGCAATTCTTCGATGAACATGTTCTTTTTTTGACCGCAAAGTCCGCAGAGAAGAAACGCGCAAAGAGCACAAAGACGATAGGAACAACATTCTTCTGTAGTCTAAAATTGCGTTTAATATACTTTGCGCAACCTTGGCGAACTCTTTTTCACAGTGGTAAAAAACACGAATTCCAATAAGATATAGAATCAAGGCCACAACTTTTGGTCTTGATTCATTCTTTTATCTCCGGTATAGCATAAAAAAAATGGCATCCTTTCGAATGCCATCTTCTCTTTTCACAAATGCATTTTATTCTGCCTGTCCATGACAGGACTTGTATTTTTTTCCACTGCCGCAAGGGCATGGATCATTTCGTCCGATGCGAACTTCTGCTTTTGCCGGTTCCGCTTTTGGTGGTGGTCCCTGCGGTGGCATCGCCATTTGTCTTCCGCCCGTTGAGCCTGATACTGCCGCATTGCGCTGCTGAAGATTCATACTTTCTGCCTTTGAAACGTTGAGTCGGGCATTGTCGGGTTGACGAGGCGCTTGCGCTGGTCTCACAGGCTGCTGACCCTTGGGCAATTCGGCATGCATGAGGAAACTTGCAATGTCGCCGTTTACCTTGGCCACCATGCCCTGGAACAATTTATAACTTTCAAATTTGTATATCAACAACGGATCTTTTTGCTCATGGCTGGCAAACTGCACATTGCTGCGCAGGTCGTCCATCGAACGCAAATGTTCTTTCCAATTCTGATCTATCAACGCCAGAGTAATTCCTTTTTCCAAAGCATCAATCAACTCTGAACCCTGACTGCTGTAAGCCTTCTCAAGATTTACACCTACTTGTATGGTCTTGCGTCCATCGCTGAATGGAACTGCAATGTTGGTGAATCCCTGTGCATTGTTTTCATACACATTTTTCACTACAGGAAATGCTTCCTCGGCCATACTTGCAACGCGTTTTTTATATCCCTTCTCAACTGCATTGTAAGTCTTATCGATCAGGTCATCTTCTTTCATCGTTGGAAATTCTGCGGCAATCACCGGACTTTCTAATCCAAACTGGCGAAGAAGATCCAATTGGTATCCTTCGAAATTTTTTGCACCCAGATTGATAGATGCAATGGTTGCCGAAAGATCATAATACATATTGTCGATATCCAACTTCAGACGTTCACCAAAAAGAGCATGTCTGCGGCGCTTGTAAATAACCTCACGCTGTGAGTTCATCACATCATCGTATTCCAGCAGGCGTTTGCGAATACCAAAATTGTTCTCTTCAACTTTTTTCTGTGCGCGTTCGATACTGCTTGTAATCATGCCCGCCTGAATTACTTCACCTTCTTTGAGGCCAAGCTTATCCATCATTTTTGCAATGCGATCACTTCCAAACAAACGCATCAAATCATCTTCCAGCGACACATAGAACTGCGTAGAACCCGGATCTCCCTGGCGACCTGCACGACCGCGCAACTGTCTATCAACACGACGCGAATCATGGCGTTCTGTTCCGATGATGGCAAGACCTCCTGCTTCTTTTACGCCTTCTCCCAGTTTGATGTCGGTACCGCGACCTGCCATGTTCGTGGCAATGGTTACTGTTCCTGATCGACCAGCAAATGCAACGATCTCGGCTTCTTTCTGGTGTAGCTTGGCATTCAATACCTGGTGATCGATTCCGCGAAGACGCAACATCTTCGACAGCAATTCGGATACTTCAACGGTTGTGGTTCCAACAAGGGTTGGTCTTCCCGCTGCACGCAATTCGGCTATTTCGTCGATTACTGCATTGTATTTTTCACGCTTTGTTTTGTAAACTTTATCGTCGTGGTCTTTGCGTTGAATAGGGCGGTTGGTTGGAATCACCATCACATCCAGTTTGTAGATGCTCCACAATTCTCCCGCTTCTGTTTCCGCCGTTCCAGTCATACCCGCAAGTTTGTGGTACATGCGGAAATAGTTTTGAAGTGTAATGGTAGCGTAGGTCTGTGTAGCTGCTTCAACCTTTACACTTTCTTTGGCCTCAATGGCCTGATGCAATCCATCACTGTATCGGCGACCTTCCATGATGCGGCCGGTTTGTTCGTCAACAATTTTTACCTTGTTGTCGATTACCACATAGTCAACATCTTTTTCGAATACCGCATATGCCTTGAGCAATTGGTTGATGGTATGGATGCGCTCGCTCTTGATACCGTAATCGCGCATCAACGAATCTTTCATCTTCAGTTTTTCCTCATCTGATTTGCCGTTGTTTTCAATTTCGGCAAGTTCAGAACCGATGTCTGGCAGCATGAAAAAACGATCGTCTTCCATGGTGCCCGAGATAAGCTGAATTCCTTTCTCTGTAAGCTCAACCTGATTGTGTTTTTCGTCTATTACAAAGAACAATTCTGCATCCACTTTGTGCATGTCGCGCTGGTTGTCCTGCAAATAACTTCCTTCTGTTTTGAGGAGAATGGCTTTCATGCCTTCCTCACTCAGAAACTTGATCAGGGCTTTGTTTTTGGGCAATGCGCGGTATGCGCGATACAATGCAAGACTGCCTTCTGTCATATTTTCTTTCGAAGGATTGCCACTCGCAGGTTGAAGCGTAGACTTTGCCTTGGTAAGAAACTCATTTGCTGCACCGCGCTGTGCGTTGATCAGCAACTGAACTTTTGGTTTCAACGCATCAAATTCCTGATCTTCTCCTTTGGGAGTTGGACCAGAAATGATAAGCGGTGTTCTCGCTTCATCAATCAATACTGAATCCACCTCATCGACAATAGCATAATGGTGTTTGCGCTGAACGAGCATACCGGCCTCAACGGCCATATTATCACGCAGGTAATCAAAACCAAATTCGTTGTTTGTTCCAAAGGTGATATCTGCACGATATGCTTTTCTGCGCGCATCGCTATTGGGTTGGTGGCGATCAATACAATCTACACTCAATCCATGAAACTCATAAATAGGTCCCATCCACTCCGAGTCACGTCGCGCGAGGTAATCATTCACCGTTACGAGATGCACACCTCGACCTGCCAATGCATTGAGAAAAACAGGGAGTGTAGCCACCAGTGTTTTACCTTCACCAGTTGCCATCTCTGCCACTTTTCCTTTGTGCAGTGCGATACCGCCAATGAGCTGCGTATCGTAATGTACCATGTCCCAGGTAATCCTGTTTCCGGCGGCAATCCAGTTGTTTTTCCAAATGGCTTTTTCACCTTCTATAGTCACGTAATCTTTGGCAGTAATCGTCGAAAGATTGCGGTCAAACTCGGTAGCTGTAACTTTTAGTTCTGGATTCTCTTTGAATCTGCGTGCGGTTTCTTTCAGGACCGCAAAGGCCTCTGGTAGAACTTCGAGCAAGACCTTTTCAATTTCCTGATCGATCTCTTTCGCGAGTTTGTCAACCTGTGTGAAAATGGTTTCTTTCTGCTCGAGTTGTGTGCCAGGTAATCCTTCTGCCTGAGCTTTCAGATTGGATATTTCCTCCTCGCTCTCCTGGATGCGATCCGCAATTTGTTTTTTTAATTTGGCAGAATATCCGCGCAACTCATCAATGGAAATCGACGTTAAACCGTTGCCAATTTCATTGATTTTGACAACAAGTGGATTGATTTCAGAAAGGTCTTTTTCTGATTTGTCTCCAATGAATTTCTTCAGGAGTTTGTTTATAGTTCCTATCATAAATGTCTGTTTGTAAAAAGAATCTTTGGTGTTGTGTTTTGTGGCAGTCAACACCTTGGATTTGGGAGGCCAAATGTAGTGCGGTGACGCGGCCGGTGGATTCTAAAAAATGATGCCAGCCTTAAGGTTATGACAACCTGTCTGTTTTAGGTATCCGTTTAAGTTAAAAATCTTGAATTTCAGGCGTTTCTGGCCGAACACCACTGAAAAATGCGCCAGAATGGACTTAATCTTCCTGTAACAATGTGTGTTGTTTCATTTTCTCCAGAATTTGCAGCGCCACATCGAGTGCCCGAGTGCCATCTTCGAGCGTGACTATCGGAGGTGTATCCGAGTTGATACTGTGAGCCAGCGCCGCAAGTTCATCGCGAATGGCGTTGGTTGGTTCGATCGTCGGTTTTTCGAAAAGAATTTCCTTTACGCCACGCTCTGGTCCAAGATCAATGGTCACACTAAATGGATCTGGCTCGCCAACTACCTGACGCATGCGCACGATTTCGGATTCTTTGGTCAGAAAGTCAACTGCGATGTAGGCGTCTTTTTGAAAGAAACGCGATTTGCGCATGGCTTTCATCGATATTCTGCTTGCTGTCAGATTGGCTACACAGCCATTGTCGAGTTCGATGCGCGCATTGGCAATATCAGGTGTGTCGCTCAACACCGCAACCCCGCTGGCACTGATGCGCCTTGCATTCGCTTTGGTAACCGAGAGCACAATGTCGATATCGTGTATCATCAGATCGAGCACTACACTTACGTCAGTTCCTCGCGGATTGAACTGAGCGAGGCGGTGTGTTTCGATGAATTTAGGAGAATCAAATGATTTTTCGGCTGCTCTGAATGCAGGGTTAAACCGCTCTACATGGCCAATCTGTACTTTTACGTCTGCTTCCTTGGTAAGCTTGATAAGTGCCCTGGCTTCTTCCAGTGTATGTGTTACCGGCTTTTCAATAAAAACATGTTTGAATCGTCGAATGGCTGCAGAAGCACATTCAAAATGCTGGGTGGTTGGCGTTACAATGTCCACTACATCAACACTTTCCATAAGCGATTCCATGCTGTGGAAAGGCATTATACCAAATTGCGCCGCGGCTTCCTTGGCATTCTGAATATTCGGATCAAAAAAACCGGCGAATTCATAGATATCCTGCAATTCACCAATGCACTTCATGTGAATTTTACCAAGGTGCCCTGCACCCAATACGCCAATTTTGAGTTTGTTCCCCATAAAACGATCTTCCTTCGAGAGTCCAAATGTTCAACTTCATCCTTTCTACAGGGCAACGTTCATTTTTAATTATCAACACAAAAAGGCGGATGAAAAATTCACCTAGTTTTGAAGGTCTATGTTAGTTGATTCTTACAGACACAAAGGACTTCGCAAAAAACTGGTAGAAGAGCTTGCACGCATGGGGATTTCTGATCGCCGCGTACTCGATGCCATCAATAAAGTGCCGCGTCACTATTTTTTATCGAGTGCATTTCTTGAATTCGCATACGAGAATAAAGCCTTTCAAATAGGTGCCGGACAAACCATATCGCATCCATTTACTGTTGCTACTCAATCGCAGTTACTCAACGTTTCTCCCGGAATGAAGGTTCTCGAAATTGGTACCGGGAGCGGTTTTCAGACTTCTGTTTTGTGTGAAATGGGGGCAAAGGTGTATTCCATCGAACGTCAGAAACTGCTTCATGACAATGCCAAAATTATTCTGAATAAAATGGGCTACAAGCCTCATCTGGTATATGGAGATGGATACAAAGGACTGCCCACTTTTGCGCCCTTCGATCGTGTTATCATAACCTGTGCGGTCCCCAAATTACCCGATGAATTGCTCATACAACTCAAACCCGGAGGCATTCTTGTGATGCCTTATGGGGAAGGCGAAGTGCAACAGATGATGGTGATAACGGAGAAAGACGATGGATCGTTTGTATCCGAATTACACGGGAATTTTTCGTTTGTTCCGATGTTGGAGAAAAGGAATTCGATACATTAGATTGTTTCCCTTCAATAGAAATCATAGGGCTATCGCAGTTTGAATGCGAGTTGCAGGCCTCCTTCAAACCAATTCAAATACGTTTTTACTGGGCGGAGTCGTGTTTCAATGACCTCATCCAATTCGGGGTAGTAAATTGGTAAGGACTGGCTTTCAATTTCTAAATCGCCGGAAATATTGTGTTGCACATAAATGCTCAATGAAAGTGGACCTTCCCATTTGCCGAAGCCCATTGAGCCTCCGACCAACATTCCCGGAGCCAGGCTTATTGTAGAACGTGATTCAATATGATTGAATCTTAACTGTGTCCTCATTGAATTGAATGACACCCCACCATAAAGTCTAAAATAAACTGGTTGCGACTTATTGAATGTTTGACCAATGGAAACTGAAAATACATTTCTGTTAAAACCAATACTCAAGTCGGTTGGATCGGAATAATAGACACTAGCACCAATTGTTGTTGGAATGCTTTTGAAATAGGAATATCAACTAAAAATGGGCTGATACTTGAAATTTACAAAGTAATTGTGATTGGCAGGAGCAATTTCGAAGCTTAAGTTGGGCAATGCCGGCGATTCCAGATTAACAATTCCATCTAAGATCAAAGAGGTTGTAGGCCGCAGATATTCGTTGATAGAAGTTCTGAAGCGGGATTCGAAGTTTCCCAATCCCACGGCAGGTCTTATAAAGATATGCGCTTCAGTGCTGTCAGTTTGTGCAAGGGTGTTAAATGAGAAAATGACTGCAAATAGTAAAGAGGAGAGTTTGGTATTCATAGGAGAGATTTTGGTTCGTGTTGCTCTTTGGCCCTTCAAAGATGAAAAGGTTATCTTGCGCCACCAAAAATTATTCCAATGGCATTGATCGAAGAATTTGATAAGTCTGGCAACTGGCTCTTTCGCTGGAGAAGTTTCCTTCCACTTGTACTTTACATCATGGCGGCATTGGTAATACTTTTTGGTGCAGATACGCATCTGGACCACTTTGACGCAACATGGGCATGGATATGCATTGGTGTTTCACTTTTTGGCCAACTCATTCGTGCCATTACGATTGGCTATACCCCAAAAGGAACCAGCGGTCGCAATACCAAAGAAGGTCAGGTAGCCGAAGTGCTCAATACAAAAGGAATCTATTCTACCGTGCGGCATCCGCTCTATCTCGGCAATTTTTTTATGTGGTTGGGAATAATTATCTACGTGGGCAACTGGTGGTTTACCCTTGTTTGTAGCCTCCTGTTCTGGGTCTACTACGAACGAATCATGTTTGCTGAAGAGTTCTTCCTACGCAAAAAATTCGGTCAGACCTACCTGAACTGGGCTGAAAAAACTCCGCCATTCTGGCCAAAAATCACGCGATGGCAAGGTGCCGGCTGGGAATTTTCTATGAAGAATGTTCTCAAGCGCGAATACAATGGCTTCTTCGCCATCTTTTTGTCGTTCGCTTTGTTGGACGTGATGAAAAATTACATCCACAACAATGGATTTACTATTTGGCAGGATGCCTTTACCCCGTTCTGGATGTACGCGTTGATTGGTGCTTTCGCTGTTTTTATTCTGCTGCGAAGCCTCAAGAAATACACGAGCGTCCTCAATGTAAAAGGTCGCGAGTTTGTGGAATCCTGATAAACGAGGATTACCTAAAAAAATTCTGACCGGATCTTATTGAACGAGATTGTTGAATGATTGAAACAAATTCAGCAATTGAAATACTTTGTTGATTCCTTTCGATGCCTGCAAATCGGCGTCC
>JBJXFC010000220.1:0-27127 GCA_046153915.1 Flavobacteriales bacterium | reverse complement strand
TAGTCTCATTGACAAATGTAAACATGCTGCATACACAAGTATATACGACGCCGAAATCAAAAGCTTCTGATAAGGTCGACCAATTGCTTGCAAACTATGACTTCGAAAATGGACCTGGACTTTCGATCGCGGTAATAAAAGATGGTGCTATTGTCTACAAGAATGGATTTGGCATTGCCAATTTAGAATACGGAATACCAATCACTACATCAACTGTTTTTCAAGTTGCTTCCGTCTCAAAACAGTTTACTGTCTTCTCAATTTTACTGTTGGAACAAGAAGGCAAATTGTCCATGGATGATGATATAAGAAATTATTTACCAGAAATGCCCGAATATGGCCATACAATTACGTTGCGCAATTTAGCGAACCACACAAGTGGTATACGAGACAACACCGAATTAGCCTATTTGATTGGTACCAGTGAAACGGACATGCTCAGCAATGAAGAAGCAGTAAAACTGATAACCAATCAAAAAGGATTGAACTTCATTCCAGGCGACAAATTTGAATACTGCAATTCGGGCTACATTCTATTGGCAGAAATTGTAAGTAGAGTTTCGGGGCAGTCTTTTGCAGAATTCACCCAATCAAGAATATTCACGCCGCTGCAAATGAAAAACTCGCAATTTGTTGATGCTCCCGGAAAAATAATAAAGAACAGAGCCTATTCGTACCATAAAGTTGACACCACATACAATAAAAGTATCCTCAACCATTCTTTTGTGGGTTCAACGGGTTTAAACACAACTGCAGATGATTTGAGTTTATGGGCTATGAATTTTGAGAAAAAGAGTATTGGGAACGATGCCGTCTTCAATAAAATGAAAGAAAAAAGCAGGTTGAATAGTGGTGAAATCATTCCCTATGGATTAGGGTTAGAAAATCAAACTTACAAAGGGTTAGACATCGTTTTTCATGGCGGTGGAATTGGTGGGTATGGCTCACGTATTCTCATAATACCTGAGTACAATTTTGCCATTGTATACATGTGCAATTCGCATGAGTTTCACCCATTTGATATCGTGTACAACATAGTTGACTATTATTTAGGAGACAAAGAAATTATTCCGCCGACTCCAACGATAGATAAAACATTCCTCCAAAATTATGTTGGCGACTATGAACTATTTAAGGGGAGTATTTTCACCTTCACTCTAGAGAATGATACGCTTTGCCTAAACGTAAATGGAGATGACAACAAAATGAAACTTATGCAAACAAGCGACCATGAGTTTACATTTCCCTATTACCCACACAGCAGTTTTATTTTCGAGCAATCCAAGGGACAATCTTCAAGCAGTGTAAAGTGGCAGATTTCAGATTTTTACTACCCGGGACAAAGAACTGAATTCAAAATATTTGATAGTGAAAAAGCTGACATTCATGAATTAGTTGGAATGTATTACAATGCTGAATTGAACACCACGTATAATTTCGTAGTTAAAGAAAATCAATTATTTGCAACACACAGCAAAAACGGTGAAATCAATCTTACGGTATTTCAGCCTGACATCTTCGTTGGCGAATTAGGGGCAATAGAAATGATCAGGAATGACCAAAATAAAGTGATTGGTTTTTATCTTTCTACCCAAAGAATTAAACGTATGCAATTCGACAAAATTTCAGGTTAAGAATTCCCATGCACTCATTAGGTATGCCATTAGATTCGATCTGAAAAGTCATTCGTCACATTCAAAAATTCAGATCACAAGAACACCGCAAGCCTTTAAACTCTTGCGCACTATTACCTCAGAATCAGGGTGAAATAAGCGGTAAGATTTAATACGATTCCTTTCGCCATTAAACCAGACGGCCTAAGACCAACCGAAGCGCTTATTTATTACATCAATCAAAGTATCCACGCATTTAGGGCGTTACAGTATAGCCCTATGCGACAGGGGTTTAGAAAAATAACCACTTTCTTTTTATGGAAAATCAAGGGGATTTGTGTCTCCGTTGAGATGAAAGTAAATTCAAAATGCTCATAATTTGTCAATTCTGTTTTTATCTTAACATCTGCACAAAACTTCGAAATTCCATTATGCTATGCAAAAACTTTTACACATCATCCTTTTCTCTTTAGTTGCCATCTCCTGTGCTGCTCAGGATTTTGAAAGGCATACAATCATCGGTAATCACGAAATAGATAAAACCATTTCGGCCATGCCTTTGGACTGGGATGAAGATGGAGATTTGGATCTTCTGAATATCTCAACCCTTAGGAACAATGGACTTTCCTCTCTAAATCGCTTTACGTTAATCAAAAATAATGGAATCGGTGATTTTGATGAAGGAACAATCATCTGGAAAAATGGTCTAATACTCGAATATTATAACTTTGAAATTCCAGAGTTATTAAAATATCAAATTCGATTTGGGGACCTCGATCAGGATGGAAAAAGAGAAATGATTCTTGGCAATGGCGCCCAGAATAGCATTATTGTTGTTCCATTTGAAGCTGACGGAGAAAACTGTCTCTACACAATTATACCGCTGGGATATGACCTTGAGTATATCCTGTCAGAGTGCTACTTCTATGACTTTGATAACGATGGCGACCTTGATATCAGCGCAATTTCAAAAGAGACTTCAACCCCTGAATTGGTCTGGCTTGTCAATAATGGCAATAATCTGTTTGATTCTACTTCGCCACGACCATATACTCCCTACAACGGCACTATAGACTTAGACAACGACGGCGACTTGGACTGCGCCTATCAGGCAATACTTCCGGGATCCAATGCAAGTCGACTAGCTTTGAGAGAGAATGTAGGTAACGGTCTGTTTGGGCCAGAAATCCTACTTTCCGACGTTGCACACAGCATCAATTCACCTGTAGGTTTTATGGACCTCAATAACGATGGCTTAATAGATTTATACTCACATTTTGCAATACACGTAACTGCACGATTGAATTTGGGCAATTTTACATTTGGAATACCCTTTGACTCCAATTCTACCTTTCCTGACTACGCATATACCCTGTCTACCCCCCCAACCTTTGCAGACTACAACGAGGATGGCTTTGTTGACTTGCTTTATCGAGTGCCTAACAGTGCTTCGGAAATGCAAAATATTTGTTATGTTCTGGTAAACGATGGCGCTGGTGCATGGCCAGAATATGATGCCGCCCCATACGATGAACTTGCATTTATTTTCAATAGTGCCATAGCCGATATAGACAATGATGGACTAGCAGACTGCATAAGCGCAAAAACCAACGAGCTCAACAGTGATTTGTTCTGGCAAGAGGACATCAACCATGGCGTTTTGAATGCACGTCATACCATCAAAATGAAATACCTGATTGAAAATGTTATCGCCGGAGATTTCGATGGCGATGGCCACGAAGATCTATTTACATACAACCGCAATTATCAGGAGAATCAATTATCTCCAGATCCGCAATATTGCTATTTAAACACTACTCCCCTGAAAATAATGGGCAATGGCACGGGCAACTTTGAAATTTCACCGCTGGAAATGAACTATATTCTTTCAGGGAATCAAAAATTCGGATGTTTCTTCGCATTGGATATAGACAACGACAACAAGGATGAAGTATTCCTGAAAACCGCTGATGAAAACGCAGTTTATTACCTATTAAGCTATAATTCAACAACGGAAAGTTTGGATGTTGTCTTTAATTTCACTTCCAATTTCGCAGATCCAAATTATGAATCATTCAATCTTGCAAATAACCCGCTGGTTTGTGACCTCAATGGCGACAACTTAAGTGATTTCATTTTAACGAGCGAATTCAATTATACAATCAACCAGAACATTAATTACTTCATCAACAATGGCAATAATTCATTTACTGAATTTGCAATTGACCCATCGCAGCTTACTTCAACATACAACATAAAGGTTATCAATGTAGACACAGATCCTCAGCTGGAAATAGTGTTGTCAAACAACGACGGTATTTACAAACAAGACATTGAAAGCAATGGCAATCTCTCCGCGCCAGCGAGGATATTCAGTTCATTCGCCTTAATAGAAGGCTCCCTTGGTCAAACACAGAACGGCTATCCCATTTTATGTGCTGGGGTGAGTGGTTATGTCTCTATTATGAACGGCACAATAACTGGAGATACCGGTGCTATGATGGTGCTTCAATCAAATAATGCTGGTGAGTATGGTGTTGTAAAAATTCTAAACTCCTTTTACTACAATCAATCAAGCATAAATCAAGACATAGACGACGACGGCAATCCAGAAATTATATACGATTATGGGAGCTTTTTGGGTCTTGAGAATGACGAGTTTGAATTCGGCACCTTTGATAATCCACTATCTTACGGTTTTGGGTTTGGAGGAACTATAAACTCTATGCAGGATTTCAATGAGGATGATGCTCCTGATCTTGGGAGTTGGAAAAGCGCGTATGACTATCTTGTATATCCCAGTTTAACCGGACCTTACTATCCAAAAATGCTCTTTTGGATCGAACATACCGCCTTCCAAGGGTGCACTGACCCAATGGCCTGCAACTATAACGGCAATGCCACCTCAGACGATGGCTCGTGCTGCTACACCGGTTGCGGTTGTATGGATCCTGGTGCCTGCAATTACGACCCCAATGCCACTTGCGAAAATGGAAGTTGCACCCTTGCAGGATGCACCGATATTCTGGCATGCAATTACAACCCCAACGCAATGTGTGACGATGGTTCGTGTATTGTTGGATCTAACCTTACAGTATCTCTAACCCAATTTGGTAATTTAGATAGTGCTAATCTCGTCGTACCAAGTTTGTTGAAGCAGGAGATACTTGCCACTGACTATTTTACAGCTATAACCGGACAATACGAAGTAAATGAATCAACTTCTATCGGGACCTACAATTGTGTTCCAAATGAATGCATACGATTGGTTCTTGGTGTTTCAGGTAGTATTGATTCCACAGATGGAATACATATGGTCATCACTGACCAAACTGGTCTGGAATATTACAATGACTCATTAATGTTGCATGAATATATCCCTTTTAATTGGACACCTGAATTACCGCAACACTACATCGAAGAGCTCTGTATTTGTTCACAAGGCTCCGTCATCGGTTGCACAGATGAACTGGCATCTAACTACAATCCTGCCGCGACCTGTGAAATCAATTCGTGTATCTATCCGTTTACAGGAAGGGTATTTTTTGATGAGAACCTGAATGGATATTATGATGCGAATGACTATGGTCTTCCATTTCAACAAATAACTGTTAACCCCGGGAACATTTTGTTGATTACAGACAACAACGGTTTCTTCACCGCATTTCTCTCGGATAACGATGACTTCATCATTTCTCACGTGGCAGACCCAAATTTTCCATACTATACAAGCTTCTCTGAATATTACACCATCGATTTTGACGGACAGGGAGGTGATTATAGTTTTGGATTGAGCATTGAAGAACCCAACTTTGATATAGAAGTAAATATTTTGCCGGACTTCTATGTTTGCAATAGCTACGTCAATTTCAATCTATGTTTTAGAAATTTAAGTAACGTTCCTTTAGATGGGGTCTTAGCATTTGCAAAGGATGACAGCTATCTATCCTATCAGGCTATTACACCTATTGATTCCATTGTAGGTGACTACTTTTATTTCAGTTTTGATAGCTTAATGCCTGGTCAAATGTCGTACTTTACAATTGCTTTGCTTACACCTACGGCTGACTTTATTAGTGAAAGTTATGTAAATGCCCTATATGCCTCCGGATATTCTGATGGTAATTTGGTTGCCATTGGAAATGAAGTTGAAACTATTGTACACAACTGCTCTTATGATCCCAATGATAAAACAGGCGACCCTTTAGGTTATACTGAGTCTCATTTTATTGAAGATGGAACGGCCATTGAATATTTAGTCCGCTTTCAGAACACGGGAACAGCGCCTGCTCTTAATGTATTCATCACCGATATTCTTGATAGCAATTTGGAAATTGAATCATTTGAACTTGTTGCAAACTCCCATAGCGTAGCTGTGAGTGTTAATCCAGAGACACGAGAATTGGAGTTTTATTTTGCCAACATCATGCTTCCAGATAGTGTTTCGGATAGCGAGGGAAGCAATGGATTTATAAGCTACCGGGTCAATTTATTGCCCGTGATAGACGCAGGAACGGAGATTCACAATACAGCCTACATCTATTTTGACAACAATGATCCAGTTATTACAAATACCACTTTGCACACCATATTCGATTGCAATCAATATGAAAGCAATATCCAAATAACATCTGGTGAAGATTGCACTGAACCAACTGCTTTCCTGCATGCCGACGTGTTGTGGACCGAGGAATTTACCTGGTTAGTGGACGGCGCAGAAGTTTCAAATGAGCAGGACTTTCCTCTAAGTACTCCCGGTTCACATGAGGTTACACTCACGATCGGGAACCCTTTGTGTGGCAGCAGAACGCTCACAACTACCGCAATCGTAAATACTGCCATAGATGCTTCTATAGTAACAACTCAATGGGAAATTTGCCCGGGTGAAAGCACTGAGTTAACAGCCTCGCTGGCTGATCAACAATACGCATGGTATCTTGATGGAGATGAATTGGGATCTACACAAAGTGTAAGCGTGTCAGAAGCGGGTACTGTCGAATTAATTATTACGACAGATGATTGTACAATCAGTGAATCTGGTGACGTTATCCTTTTACCGCAACCAGAAGTCACAAGCATCAATCAGTCGGGCAACATGGTGACTCTGGTGAACAACGACGCATGGGATTATCTATGGTCTTTGAATGGTATACCCATTCCTAATGCTACCAACTCCAGTCTTGAGATTATTGAAAGTGGCACCTATTCATGTCAAATAACGCTTGGTGCATGCGCCATTGAGCTTTACATTGATGCAACATTCAACTCCATAAACATAAACTTGCATGGCAACATATTGGTCTATCCAAATCCGGCTAATGAACTATTGGTTCTTGAATGTCCTGCTGAATACCTCGGTAGCACTGCGGCCATTTACAACTCAAATGGAAAATTGATTTCAGAAAACAAAATTACATCTGTGAGGTATTCCATTGAAGTACAAAAATGGGCTGCCGGCATATACAACTTATGCGTTGTTGGTGCAGATCAACGGGAGTCATTGCGCTTTATAGTTTCGCATTAGGTAAGACTTCTATGAACAGGGCATAGAGTCATAGCCACCTCCTGTTTAATCGCTGCGTGAAGACGAACGGGCATATCCATTTGGCCTGACTTTTTAAAATACAATCGTCCATTCTTTATCAAAAAAATGCGCGATTGCATTTTGGTTGGTTAAATTGACTCATCTTTCTTTCGTTACACCCATACGAGAATACTTCGCACGTAGTTCTAAAACGCCGGGTGGCTCGCACGCATGAGTTGGCATTGAAGCTCAAAAATGGGTGTCATTACCACGACAATTTAGAAATAGAAAATTGAAGAACACAAGAAGTGAAGGAAATTGAGGAGCATGGAATTCTGGTAACAATGATCAGAACACATTGCAGACAGTAAAGTTATTTATTACAAAACGGAAGTTCTGGGGTTAAAAGAATGTGGGTCCGCATGACTGATCGCGGCGAATATCTTCCAAATGGAGTGTCACGGATTAAATGGCTCGTGCCTACGGCACTCTTATATGCATCTTCAATTTTAGCACCGGACTGAAGTCCGGTGCCAGAATATAAAACCGAGCCTACGGCTCTCTCAAAGCCCCGAAAAGCCGCAGGCTCGGACATCTAATATCTACGGATTTTAATCCGTTGATCCCAAGAGGAGCATGCTCGACCCAAATTACACCATCGAGCCTCAATCATTTCCATCCAAGAGCTGTAGGCCCGGCCCATCTTATTCCAACGGATTTTAATCCGTGGATCCCAAGAGGAGCATGCTAGACCCAAATTACACCATCGAGCCTCAATCCTTTCCATCCAAGAGCCGTAGGCTCGGCCAATCATCTACCAACGGATTTTAATCCGTTGGAATATCCACGCAACCACAATCAAAGAGCCGTAGGCTCGGTTCATTTTGGCACAATCATCGGCATTTGAAATATTCGCCGCAAACAAACACTCCAGGAGCCTCAAGCTCCACGTTTAAAACAAATTACTCTCCCATGGCAAACACCTATCACCAAATCTACGTGCAAATTGTTTTTGCAGTAAAGTACAGAAAAGCAGTTCTTGATAAAGCATGGCGCAATCAGGTATTCGGCGTAATGGGCAACCTCATCAATGAAGCTAAATGTAAAACCATCATTGTAAACGGCGTGGAAGACCACGTGCATTGTTTTTTAGGCCTCAAGCCCTCAGTCTCGGCTTCTGAGCTTATGAAGACAGTAAAGGCAAATTCATCAAAATACATCAACGACCATAAACTAACACCTCAGCGTTTCGAATGGCAGGAAGGTTTTGGCGTCTTTTCATATTCTAAATCTCATGTTGACAATGTTTACAAGTATATTTTGAATCAGGAAGCGCATCACAAAAAGCAAAAGTTCCGCGATGAATATCTGGCATACTTAAAGGAATTCGAAATTGAGTATGATGAACAATATATCTTTCAAGATCTAATTTAAATATGGCTCAGCCCATATTGCACAAAGGGATTTCAATCCGTTGAAATATCGACAGAAAAAATCCAAATTAAGGTATATTTATACCATGCAAAGTCCGATGGCAAATCCTGGTTTTTACAATTAAAATTCAAGCGCAATTGAATGCTACACATCCGAAAAAGACCATTCATCATAATGTGACATAACTAATGGCTGACCTTGCAAAAGGTCTGGTTCTTCTTGTCGAAAAAAATTCTGGCAATAAGGCCTTAGTCTCACTCCTTCTTCACCTTTGTCACAGTCCTATTGCCTTGTGTATCTAGAACCACCAGTTGATACATTCCTGATGAAACCCCGGAAAGATCGAATGCAGATGACTTGGGATTCGAAATTTGGAATACCAGTTTGCCGGTTGTGTCGAGCAGTTTTACCTCTCCAATACCAGCACCAGCAGAGCTGATATTGATTTCATTACGACATGGAATTGGCCAGACAAGAATACTTTCGGCAGAATTTTCATTTACGGAAATAATAGTTGTAACAACAACAGATGCAATAGAACTTGTACAGCCATTCGCATCTGTGGCCATCACGCTGTAGTTACCAACTCCATAATCAGAAGCATCCAGGACATTGGAAGTTTCGCCCGCTAACAAATCTCCATTTCGACGCCATTCGTATGCACTATAACCGCTTGTAGCAGTGAGTGTATTGCCGTTTAAACTCAGGGCCATTGCGCTAAGCGGAAACAAATCAAGCATTAGCACGTGCACACTATCGCATCCGGTTGAAGACACCAAAGTATCGCTGTAAAGTCCGTAAAGTGAAATGTAATTTCCGGCGAACTCCAGGCTATCGTTTGCGCAGATCGTTTGCACTTCTGAGGAATAACTGCGTTCACAATCGATCAATCCATTCTCCATCCAGCCTATTCTATAATCAACAGGTGACGAGTATGCAATATCGTTGTCGCCATCGTTGTCCATATCTACAATATGAATACTTTGTGGCGCAGATGCATGAAAAGGAATTCCAACCGGTGCAAAAGTGCCGTTGCCATCGTTGCTTAAAATCATCAGGTCTTCGTCAATTCCAATACCAACAACGATATCCGTGTCTCCATCATTGTCGGTATCTCCCACATCCATCCCACGAAAATCGATCACATCTTCAAAAAGAATGCTGGGCGTAAAAACAGCATTTCCTTCGTTTCTACACAATGCCACGTAATCTTCGTACTCAGACCCTATCACAAGATCGATGTCTCCATCCGCATCAACATCGGTAGGCAATAGTGGAGGGTTGGCGCCCAGATTGCATTGCAAAGAAGTAAAGTAATCATTCAGTACCAAAATATCCACCGAAGAAAATACACCATTGTTATTATTCATATAACTGAGGATGGTCTCCTGTGTATTTATATCATAGCCAAAATAAAGTATATCGTTGTCACTATCGCCATCCACATCCATTACTGTAAAATTCGGCCAGATAGCGCTCGACATATTGGAAGAAGCATAACTGGCGCCGTTCCACTCCCATCGTTTCATGTTGCCGGTATGACAAAGAATATCGTGATTCCCATCCTGATCCAAATCGCCAATCCAAAGGCGCGATGATTCTACGTTTGAATTGACCGTCTCCTGTGTAAATGAATCGCCGTCATTGATAAACCAAAAGAGATAATTGGCAATTGCGCAAAGTAAATCATCGTCACCGTCGGCATCCTTGTCATAACTTAGCACCTCGCGAAATGAAGTAGAAAAATCAATATTGGCACCCGTAATAATCTCATCATAAGCATAGTCTACCTTTTCATCAAACAACTGATTGAAGAGGAACAGATAACCATTTACTGAAGGAGATACTAGATCCATATTTCCATCTGGTGAGTATTGCCCTGGTACAATTTTTTGTCCATATCCATTTCGTCTCACATAGGCCTGCTCAAAGTCACCATTGTTTCCATGCCAGATATTTGAAAATCGGTTTACAAGATCTCTTTCTCCATCATAATTAATATCGACGAATTCTGTAGGGATTCCATAATACGAATCCGTGATAATGCTCTGGGCCGTAAACGTATTGTTCGCATTCTGTATAATCACCTTTAACTCTTGATTGTAATAAGCGAAAAAATCATCATCGCCATCATCATCGTAATCCGTTGCAACTCCAATTTGAGAAAAAAGTGAAACAGGCATATTAACAGACGACTCTGAAAATTCACAACTGCCATCGTTTTGGTAAAAAACAACAGCACCGGAGCCAAAAGTGGACGAAACAACAAAATCAGGAAGATTGTCATCTGTAAAATTACCAACCACACTATAATTTGCTCCGGGCAAAGCTGGGCCTTCGTGCCTAATAAACTCCATATTGCCGATATTTTCTTCACAAACCAGCATAAAGGCGTTTTCACCAAAATTGTAGTATGTAGTTAGAAAATCGTTATCGCCGTCGAGATCCATATCGGTGACACCAAAGAGCTTTGTAGGCTGACCGATGTATTCGATATAGGTTTGAACAAATGTGTTGTCGCCATTATTGATGAATAACCAGATCACATTGCTGTTGGCATAATCGTCATACACCACATCCATATCTCCATCGCCATCGTAGTCGTCGGTGTACATGCTTTGCAAACCCTCATAAGGAGCATAGCCCATATAAATCCACTCAAAATCACCGTTGCCCTGATTTACGCAGAGATAAAATTCATCGCCTTGTGTGGTTGAAGCAGCGATGATGAGGTCATCCATTCCATCGTTGTTGTATTCGCAGGCATGAAGCCAAAGCACGCCATACAGCGTATCCGTTATCAGCTCCAGCTGTAAGATGCCGGCTTCATTGTTTCGAAGTAAAAAGAGTTCTTTCAGGTTGTGATTACCGAACAGAATATCATCACGACCATCGTTATCATAATCGATAATGGTGCTCACCTCATCGGTATAGATCTGGGTGCTGCTAAATTGGACCATTCGGTGTTGCCATTCCTGGGCAGGCAAAAAAGAAACCAAAAGAACAGCCTGAATCAGAGTTAAAAGTGTTTTCATTCGAATGTAAATTGGGATCACGAAGGTACACAGAATTGAATACCGGTAATTTTACTGATACTCCAAAAAGGAGTTAGTCCAATTATTTTTAATAAGTGCAAGAACCTGCGGACAAACTTCTCGCTCCTTTCAGCGCTGAAACTGATATAAAACACACCTTTTTCATGTTCAGAGAAAAACTTCTAAAACACCTTATAGTCAGAATACTTTCATAACGGCCTTAGACCATAATGCATAACGCAGATTCCATCGAATCAAAATAAAACTGTAAATTGTTGTAATTTAGACCTATGTTTTACGCCAAATCAACCAGAAAAAAAAAGGCCCTTGCCTGGCTGCCATTCCTCCTTATCACTTTAACATGCTGTTCTCAAAGTGAAGAAAGAAAAATTGAGGATACGTGCAACAATTATATGAAAGGCAGAATTGCCTTAAGAAGTGGTGATACGCTATTGCTTAAATCTGTCACCTCTGATTCACTTTTCAAACTTCTTATGCTTCATCATCAATATCAGGAAATATTGAATGCCCCATTAATAAAAGCTGATTTGTATGTACAAGTAAAACAAGTAAGGATTCAAGATAGTTGTGCAACTTGTCTCATGGCTGCCTCTGAATTCTATCAAATTAATGTATGTAAAGTTGGAGATGAATGGAAAGTCAGAGGTGAAAACAACGAGTACCCTAGTGCCGAAAAACTGAATGACGCACAGAAAAAATTGAATGAACAGAGAATCTATCTGAAACAAAAACCGTCCATAGATTCGGTCTTTCGTGTTATTGACCAATTCTTCGTCGCAACAAAGAAATATTTCGGAGGAAATGAATTCGTCCTTCCAGAAAAAGTCTGTGATGAAGCGTCAATTCAATTCGTAAAACGACTTCATGAATATTCAACCAAAAGAACTGCCACGGATATGATACTCGCGGAACTGAAAATATACAGCAGCTCGGTTGGAAATGTCTTTTTCGATTCGGACAAAGCTTCATTTCCGTTTTATGATGAAGAAGTAACTGTGAATCTTCGAAAAACAGAAAACGGATACCTCATCATTGGTTTTAATGGAATGGAGTCCACGAGCATAAGCGACCAAACCATGCAGGATCAATACTTGAATTTTCTCAGAGCATTAAAAGTAGTCAGATCAGAGAAATATCGAAATAAGAAGATTCAATAAGTTTTGTTGCACTTCTAGAACCAATAGTCGACTTCTTAATCGGCACTAGCACTAAAATATTCAAATTTCTCCAATCCTTGACGCAATAAGGCTGCTGAACCCTGAAGCATAAAAAATTGACTCACAACTTAGAGGATTATTGCAAAATGTTATTCGAAACAGCAGAGGAATGTCAGAAATTAAGACCGTTTGTAGTTTATAAAAACGAAGAGAATTTCGACAAGCTTGAAAATGAATTGTCGCAGATGTTGCGATAAATTGCACCTCTATGCAGACAACAAACACGCACAATCAACGCATGGCCAGCACGACCTTTGCTTCGGTTTACCCCTTGTATCTTCAAAAGATCGATAAAAAGGGAAGAAATAAAGCAGAATTGGATCAGGTTATTCAATGGCTTACGGGATTTGATAACAAGGCTATTCAAAAACTCATAGAAGAAAAAGTAACGTTTGAAACCTTCTTTGAGCGCGCATCCCTTCATTCCAACGCGCATCTGATAACCGGCGTCATTTGCGGATACCGCATCGAAGAAATTGAAAACCTTTTGACCCGAAAAGTTCGATATCTTGACAAGTTGGTTGATGAATTGGCGAAGGGAAAAGCGCTCGAAAAAATTCTGAGAAAATGAAATTCATTCTGTCCTGCCGAATTAATTTACATCCCATTTAGAATTCGTAACCTATGTTCCCCTTTAATGCGCTGTATACAATTGTATTCCTTACGTTAATTGCTTGCACGGCCACCAATAGACCGAATCGCATTGTCAAAAAACAAATAGAAAACGCTCCTGAATCTCTGGTCGTATTTCCCTTTTATGACACATCTCAATTTGAGGTGTTAGATTCTGCTATGGGCGATCTCAACTTAGACCCCTATCCAGATAAAGTAATTGTGTTAAAGGACAAACACGAACACATCACAACAACTTCCGCCCGGCCAGCTCTTTTACTCATCGGTAAGTCGGATTTTACCTATTCACTTCGCGCCAGAAACGATAGCATTGTGCTTTGCAATGACTGTGGGGGAATTTACGGCGATCCCTATGTTGATGTAGTGATCGAAAAAGGACAAGTTCGGTTTGAGCACTATGGAGGCAGCGGGTGGCGATGGACGAGAAACATTAGTTTCCAGTACAAACGGCAAAAAAGCCGATGGTATCTGAAAGAAGACAGCGGTGTTTCTTATCATGCGGGCGAACCCGACAACGTAAAGACTCTTCGCAACAATGAAGATAAGTATGGCAAACAACTCTTTGAAGACTTCAACAATGCTTTTTGACCAGCTCTAACGCTCACCTTGCTTTGTAAACCATTTTAATGATTTAAAATCACAGAAAGTTATGCCCAACCGCACCCATGAGCCGGCAGCAGAAAAGATTACCTAATTACACAGAAACAAAAGTTTACAATTAACTTGCACGATAAATCGGGCCGCAATGCGATATCACCCCAGAAATAAAAGTAAAAATTCTATCCTTGTTTGCTTTCCCAACTTCGCGGTTATCTCATTTCTGCTACTTTTTATTTGCAGTTGCGAAGATCCAATCAAAATCATTGTGGTCGGCGATGAATCGCTCATCTCAAAAAACATAGTTTTTGATGAGGAAGACACCCTAATATTATCAGGAGTTTTGGACACCGTCCTGCTGAGACCAACACAATTGCACTCTGTTTCAATCGATGGGGCGGTTTCTCAGAAATTCAATTTTGATCACAATGGAGGCATATTAAATCTTGCAAACCGCGAGTTTGTTGCATTCACCATAGAGTATCAACAGGAAAATCCCAAACACCCCAACTACACATTTCAGCTCGAACTCAGAAATTGCGTTATCATCGATTCCAACCTGGTCTACAACATATCAAACGATCTTACACCAATCACTGAAGATTCGATCAAATCGATAATCGATTCCATTGCTCTAAAAAAATACGGAAACTATAGACCAGAAGTTGTCGAATATCGTCAAAACAAAAAATTCAGTCGTGGTTTTGACTTTCAAAATTACGATACTTCAACAGGAGTGACTGTATTTAAAAAGTTTGGCAAAGGCGAACTATTCATTAAAAAGTTTTGGAATTATGGCCTTGACGAAGAAATTCCTGAAACCATACAAATAAAGGTTCGTGGAGAGCAGCCATTCTTCAACACTTCGCAGTCAAAAGTCTGCATCGTAACAGATGAAGCCTTTTTGATATTGGCAAGGCTGAAGCCGGATGAATACAATGTAATTGACATTCGGGAACTACTGCGAAATAAAAAATAAAGTACTGTTAGATTTCTCACACACTCTTTCCACCTTTTTGAAAAAAACCAAAACGCACAAAATTATATGTCCAGGTACTTAAAATCCACTGTAGGTCGTCTTCGTCTCATTGCATTCTTTGAAGGGATTTCGCTCCTTATTCTTCTGTTCATTGCCATGCCAATGAAATACATGTATGGAGATCCATCGCTGGTGCGCAGTGTAGGAATGGCACATGGGGTGTTGTTTGTCGTTTTTATTTTCAGCACCATTCAGGTGAGCAGCGATTTCAAATGGAAATTCAGCGAAACAACATGGAAAGTCATTCTGGGTGGATTTATTCCGTTTGGTACGTTTTGGGTAGACTACAAGATAATGAAGCCCTTGCATTTGGACTAAATTCCCTTTGTGTATGCATGGTGTAACTGGTTAAAAGAAGCCTGGTGTTCGCTATATATCATCCCTCATTCGAAAAGATGAGATTGTGATTTCCTTAGATTTGTATCATGTCAATGCGGACAATCATTGTCTTACTAACGTTGTTATTTGGCAACTGCCATGCGCGTGCGCAACTGAATCCAGGCATTCTGAAAAATCGAATGTTCGCAGACAGTTGCATGCATGAAGCGGACTATAGTACTTATCTGGAACATAGTCTTCAAGCCGTAAGACTGGCAGATGAGTCAGGAGATTGCAAGCTCCAGAGCGAATATTATTATAGACTCGCCATTGGCTATGATTATTTAAAAAACAGTGAATCCGCTTTTGACTGGCTGTACAAGGCGCTTGGAAAATCACACTCTTGCAGCGGATCTGACACCACTCACATGCACATATTAAGATACCTTGGTGCGATGTATTATGGCAAACAAGAAGGAGATTCATGCATTCAATATCTTGAGCAAGCCGCACAACGGATGCTGCAACAAGGGTATGTCGCCGAAGCCGCATCCGCACACGGTATGCTGGGAGAAGCTTACAGCACCATCGTAAAAGATGCGTCCAAAGCGGTTTTGCATTATCAGGAATCCATTCGGCTCGCCCATACCTCTGGGATCCAAAAATCGCTTGGCTACGCGCTCTTTCGCTATGGATGTCATCTGGCCCGAAACAATGACTGTCCAATTGGTAAGCCTTACATTGATAGCAGTTATGCCATTTTCAGGGAACTCAAAGACAGCGAAGGCATGCGTTGGGCGCTCAATGGACAGGCCTTTGCCGAAAGTCGTTGTGGAAGCGGTATAGCCGTTTACAATCATCTAACGGAAATACAAAATATCAATGATTCCATCTTTCGTACTGAAACAGCAAAAAATGCCGCCAGATTCGATGCATTATTTGAAAAGGATAAAAGGGAAAAAGAAATAGCCCTGCTCGAAGCACGTGCTCGTGCAATCAGGATATATACTGCTATAGGAATAGGCTTTATGCTGCTACTTGTTGTTACTGGATATCTTTTGCTCACACGCCGTAATTTGCGAAAGCAACAAATCGCAGATCGGGCATTGCACCAGGTCCAATTGAAAAGTTACCGCGAAGTATTGGATGCCGAAAACAAAGAACGACAGCGCATTGCATCAGAATTGCACGACAGCCTGGGTCAATTGTTATCTGCAGCACGCATGAATTTATCCATGGTAGAAAGTGATCAACCCACAATCCTAAAAGCCGCTGAAGTAATTGATGAGGCCGCGAAAGAAGTACGTCATATTTCTCACAACCTGATGCCAGCCAGCTTGAAAGAACTGGGACTAATTGCGGCTTTGCGGCAAATGATCCGCAGCATGAGTCCGGGCGGAAATCCACTTATCACATTGACTTCAGAGACTTACACGACTCAATCAGAGGACCGGGAAATGGCCTTGTACCGGATGACCCAGGAATTGCTTACCAATAGCATGCGGCATGGCAAAGCGGAGCACATATCGATCAAATTGCATTGCACCAGTCTGCAACTCACCTTATCGATTGAAGATGATGGATGTGGATTCGATACGAACCAATCACAAAAAGAAGGTCTGGGTTTAAAAAACATTCGTTCACGTTGTGAATTGATGAAAGGGAAATTCGAATACACCAGCACATCAAACAAAGGCAGTTCATTTCATATATATTTACCCGTATGAACGCATTGGCCCAAATCATTTTGGCAGACGATCATCAACTCGTAACCGATGGTTTGCGTATGTTGCTTTCCACGAGGCCCGAATGGACCGTGAAGGGTGAAGCGCGCAACGGCGCCGACCTCCTTGCTCTATTGGATAACACTCCGTGTGATCTCATCATTACAGATCTTTCCATGCCCGGTATGCGGGGGACAGATCTCATCAAAAACATCAAAGCTCAACATCCGGAAATTCCGGTCTTGGTATTGACAATGCACGATGAACAGGAAATCGTGCAGGAAATTTTGCTATCAGAAGCAGAAGGTTATTTATTGAAAAACTCCGGAAAAGAAGAAGTTCTTCTTGCGGTTGACAATCTGCTAAACGGGAAAACACATTACGCTTCTTCCCTTCTTGTCAACTTGCTTCAGGACTACAAACAGTCTAAAAGGCAAGAGGAGTCCATAAAACCTTTGAGTCCTCGTGAATTGGAAATTTTGCAACTCATCGTAGCCGAATACAACAGTCGGGAAATTGCAGATAAACTCTTTATCAGCAAACAAACTGTAGACACACACCGCAATCACATCATGGAAAAGACAGGCTCCAAAACACTTGTGGGTCTTATCAAATATGCCATCCTCAATAACATTTCCGGCTGACCATCCATACAAATAGGGATACCAAATTCCATAGATGTATCCATAGACTTTCCGTTGATTGAAAAATAATTTTACGCTTTCAAACAAAGTGAATTATTCATTCAAAAACGAAGTTTATGCGCGCAATCATTTTTTCTTTTATTCTTCTTTCTGCATATTTATCTAATGCACAGACATGGAGTTATGTGGGGCCATGTTGCATCGAATCCGGTGTAGACAACTTATCCACTGCAGGATCCGATGACCTTGATTTTCTTAATGACGGAACACCGGTTGTAAGTTACTTCCGTCAAACAGGAGGTAGCACAACAGGGAAAGTAAAACAATTTAACGGAGCCACGTGGGAACAACTTGGTTCAGATTTACCAAATGAAGGAACTATTTCCGCAATTGATCTCGAAATACATACAACAGAAATATATGCTTCGGTATTGTACAACGCAACACAAATACGTGTCTATCAATACAGCAACAATGAATGGGTTCAACAAGGCGAAATGATAAATGGAAACCTCGCTTATGACTTCCTCATTGACAATACTGGAGGATTGTACTTATTTACCACCACAGATCAAAGCATTCGTAAATTCAACGGAGGCGTCTGGGAAGTAGCTCTCACTATATCAGAGAGCTCCAGTCCCATGTGGGCGGGCGATCAATCCATTGTCATCAATGCCAACAACGAAATGTACTATGTGCAGCCTTATCTCAATTTGCAGACGCTCACTTTTGAAAGTACACTGCACGTTTATAATGGCAGCAATGTCTCACCTTTTGGTGGCATATTTTACGCAGGACTTGGCAATCCCGGCAAACCCGGAATCAATAATGCGGGAGAATTGCACGTACAATATCAATCCAACAACACCAATAAAATTAGTAAACTCGAAGGAAATAGCTGGACCCAACTGCTCGATACAACAAACGCCATTAACGGCGTTTTTGGATTCAAATATGCCTTTACCGCAGATGATCAATTAATATTGACCAGCATGACCAATGTATACTTTGCTAATGGTTATGCACCCTTGCCAACTTTACCAACAGAGGGGATGGCCGTTCTAATCAATGAAATGGTGCTTGCACCGAATGGAAAAATCTATGTGAGTTTCGCCGAGCTGCCTGGTGGAAGCGGCATGAATTTTAGTGTGATGGTCTTGGAGAATAATGTTTCAGTAGATGACGATACCTCTTTCTCATTCGGGATTTATCCAAATCCTTCAAGTGCATCGTTTAGCATCACTTCTGCCGTGGCAGGTGACATCTTACGCCTCTATGACATGCAAGGCCGAAACATTTTTAGTGAGACAATAACCACAAATGCCGTTCACAATTTCAAACTACAACTTCCATCCGGTTCGTATTGTGTGTTAATTGAACGAGGTAATCAAATTCATTCTGAAATAATACAAATCCAACATCCATAATCATGAAAACGCTAATCATTGCAATTGCGTTGTGTGTTACAACGCCCTACCTCTTTGCATACATACCTTCACGGGAATACTTTTTGAAAGACGAAATAGACCCGGCGGTGGCGGCTATATTTGTCAAAGACCTTACATTGCTGAAACAGGCGATCGCTAACGGAAGTGACCTAAAACAAAAATTTGAGTTTAGTTGGCAGTATCAAACCTCAACAATCAAATTCGAAAAGGGAAACCTGCTGATGTATGCCATTTCGCTTGGTTGGTACGAAGGCGTTCTGGAATTATTGCGCTCCGGTGCCAAATCGAATGTCTATGTGAAAGGCATCAAACCCTCTAACCTTGTCATAGACCGTTGTCAGGTAAAAGAAATTGCAGAGATGAGTGATATGATGATGGCGGTGATGGCGGGCAATGCCGACATCGTGAAATTATTAATCATTGAAGGCGGCGACACACGCGGAACCATGGCTGTGGAATTTGCCAAGAACTGCACGCAAGGCACATCGCCTGCCGGACTCGTTCACATGAGATCACTGGCCTCACCTGAGATTCTGGAAATTCTCAAAGAAGGCAAAAAAGCGGAGTGGGCTAAGAAGGGATTGCCTGCAGAAGGATCGAAGCCCTAGTGTTGGACAATACAATGTTACTGCATCTTACGCTTAGAGCCATTCACCAAGGCACTCCGTCTAATCTTTGACCATTGGTACACTAATAAAAATAACCTGTTCTACTTCGGTTTACGGCTCACGTTAAATCCAAACGAAAAGCCAACGATGGTTCCATCTTTCCGGGGTGAAACCCAAACGTTAAAAGGTACATTGAGGTATCCTGATTTAAAGGTGCGACCTACAGCCAGAACCAATCCTGTAGATCCTTTTACTTGTCCGCGGCTATCAAGTCGGCTAACAATCCGATATGGGTTTAAACTATGTTGAACTCCCTGATCCGTCATCAGGCTATCCTGCCAGGCATCTTCCAGGTGCCACGCTCCCTTCTCTCCCAAAATACCATCGGTATCGAAGAAACCATCCGCCTTCCTCACAAATCTGAAGGTCGGTCCAAATCCAACTTCCCAACCTGAATTGCCCCAGCGAAATCCATTGAGCACAGTTAAGGATGGTATAAATCGCCCATTCTCCAAACCACTCACCTGACCTACCACTTCAATAAGTGCCTGAAAATTGCCTGCAGATAAGTACTGCACTTCCTTCTGATAACCGAATTGAAAAGAGGTGCGGTACATATCAAAACCACCATCTTCGGCTGAAGCAGTCATGCGATTACCGGTTTCACCCAGGGTGTATGTAGCTCCCATTCTCGGGCCATTCAGGCTGAGCGTAGTTTGTGGGCTCGAAACGGGGACATCGTAATTGATAAGTTGATTAACCATCAAAGGATCAGGAGCAATGCCAAATAATTTCTTGACAGAGATTTCAATCATCTTTTGCATTTCTTTTTGGATGTTGAGGAATTCGTTTGATTCGCTGTTTTCCTCTACTCCTGTTTTAACATCGATAAGCCTGAGACTGATGATGATTTTGGATTCAAATTGTGTGATATCACCGCACAGAATTTTATCCGCATTGAGCAACTTCCCTGCGTTGATGAGGCAGGTCCGGCTAAAACACGCTTCGACGCTTTGTGCCGCACCTTTGAATACATCCGCCATTTCATATTTATCAATCACTGTATACACATCCGTCTTATCCACTTCCAGTCTCACGATGTAGGAAATTGTGGCAGGATCAATATTCAATCCCTGTGCGTCCAAATTCATAACAGCCAGTGTAGCCTTTGGTGTTTCTTGTGCAATAACCGCGTTTGATACTCCGATAAAAAGCAGTATCGCAGTAATCCATTTCATTCTTGTATACATGGTACGTTTTGTTTTTGTGTGTAATAATTTTCGGAGCAAATCACGCTAAAGTGATTTTTACGCACAAAGCCAAAATTGAATTAAACGTACTTTCTGTTTTCAACAATTAAAGTTGTCATTTTCGAACACAATCCTCTAAATGTAACCACTTTATGCTGATTTAACCAAACAAACAAAAGCCATTAACGTATATCATATAATTACACTATCGGTTGAATTCGGCTCATCCTTTCACCATGTTCAGGAAACAAAATCAAGTTCTCACCCGAAGTTTCTACCGGCAACATGAATGGATTCAGAAAATGCAAATCGCTCTTTTTAGCCCATGAATCTCACTCCGTTAAAATAACAAACGGAAATGAAACACATACTGATCGCTTGATTGTGACTCACTGGTTTGGTGAAGCTCACTAACCCTAAAGGAAAGCGCCTCTTCGGAAGAAGGGGCGTTTTTTTTAATTGCACTATTGTCATTTCTTATGTAACAAGTGTTACCATTCTGCGGTGTGTTCAGCAATACCATTGTGCACAGAATAATACGACCATGCTTAAAACCCTTATTTCGTTCGGAGCGCTGCTATGGCTCAGCGCATTCGCACTCTCACAAGCCGAGCCATTTGGAGTGCTGCTCGAACCCATTGAAATAGCCGATCTGGGAGGTCTTCAATCCTTTGCATTTGGACAACACGATGGCAAATGGTTGATTGTTGGCGGTCGACTCGATGGCTTACACAGAAGGCAACCATTCGCTGCATTTGATGTGGTGGGCAACAACAACATGTTGATCGTCGTAGACCCCATTCAACAACAAAAATGGAGTATGTCTATAAGCGCTCTTCCGGTAGAAATAAGTGAGCAATTGAGTTCTACCAACATGGAATTTCATCAGGAAGGCGACTATCTCTATTTAATTGGTGGATATGGATTCAATGAATCTACCTCAAGCCGAATAACATTTGATAAACTCACAGCCATCCATGTTCCACTTGTTATGGAAGCCATTATCAATCAAACTTCCTTGGATGGATTGTTTAGGCAGATTACAGATTCGGAATTTGCAGTAACAGGTGGTCATTTGAAAAAAATCAACACTACTTTTTACCTGCTTGCAGGCAACAAATTTGACGGTAACTACAACCCCATGGGCAATCCAACTTACACCCAAACCTACACCAATGCAATCAAGAGATTCAATTTAACGGATGACGGCACAAACATTACTATAGAACATCTTCCATCACTAATAGATGAAGAGCATTTGCATCGGAGAGACTACAATGCAACCTCCCAAATTTTGCCCAATGGCGATGAGGGCATATCCATTTTTTCCGGTGTCTTTCAACCCAACATCAACCTGCCTTACCTAAACAGCGTAACTGTCGACGACGCCGGATATTCTGTAGTTCCGGATTTCGAACAATACTACAATCATTACCATTGTGCAGTAATGCCAGTCTATTCTGAGACCAACAACGAAATGCATAGTATTTTCTTTGGAGGCATCGCTCAGTATTATGATAGTCTGGGCATACTTGTACAAGATGACAATGTGCCATTTGTAAAAACGATTGCTCGTGTTACAAGGTATGCTGATAATGGCATGTTGGAATATAAACTTCCGATTGAAATGCCAAACTACATGGGCGCAGGTTCGGAGTTTATAGCACTCGAAACCATTTCACATTATGTAAACGGTGTCATAAAGCTGGATGATTTAACAAGTGACACCACACATGTCGGATATATCTATGGAGGAATAAACAGCACGGCACCCAATATTTTTTTTACCAATACCGGGAGTCAAAGCAGTGCCAGCAATACGATCTTCAAAGTTTCTATTTTCACAAATCAGACGTCGGGGACAAGCAGTCTAAACACAAGACATAACGAGGTTTTAAAAATGCGCGTTTTTCCCAATCCCAACCAGGGCCAATTTGAAATCACCTTTCGGCTAGACAAACCAGAAATCGTTACACTTTCTATTGTTGATGAAGCAGGAAAAAAAATAGATCAGGTCCAAATTAAAAATCTCAAAAAAGGCGATAACACCATTCCATACAATTTGAAAACCTCCAACCCAAAAGGTCATTACTTTGTAATTATCGAAACTCCTGATCAAAAAGCCATTAGCAAAGTGATCATTGCAGCAGAATAAATAAGAAAGTTGTTGAGGGTTCGCCTTCACGGCGAGTCCAATCGTAGAAACGCATTTGTGAAAGCAGATGCGTTTTTTGTAAACACAGCCGCCACGTGAACTACATTTGAAAAGAACTTACAGAAGGCAAACCATCTTGTCTAAGTTCGACCTATAGGAAATAAATTCAGAAATATGAAAACACGAACCGCTCAGTATATAGAATTGATGTTGGAGGCACGAACTCGTTTCTTCAATCAACTCAATGACTTGTCTGAAGACGACCTGAGAAAAAAACTTGCTTCCAGTCCCAATTCCATTGGTTTTCTTATTCGCCATATTGGAGATGTCGAATTGCTATTTGCCAAAAACGTTTTTGGCAAAAAAGACATTCAGGTAATTGCAAAAACCGTCATCGACAAAAGAGACACCGGTGAATGGACAAACAAAACAGAATTAATGGAATATGTTTTACACTCATACTCAGAACTGAGTCACATTGTGGGACTGCAGTCAGAAGAAGACTGGGATACAAAGATCACTACAAAAGAATTTGGGGTCAAGACAAAAGTTGAAGCCTTGGGAAGAATAATTTCACACACAGCATATCACGCCGGTCAGATTGCGATCATCCAGAAGTATGGTTTTGCTTAAACCAGATTAGTAAGATGCGCTATTCAATTTGATTCAATTGTAACTTTGTAAAAGATCCCTACCAAAATAAAAATCCCTTAAGTGAATCTACCTTAAGACTATCAATACTATCTGCAACCAGGGTAGGCGTAGGTATAAGTGAATCAACTTTATAAGGGTTTGCAACACTGTTGTTGCGAAGCGAATCTATTGCACTTCGTGTTGAATGACCCGCAATGGAGTCAACTGAAGTTTCGGATAGAGATGGTAGAATTTGAGGTGTAATTACTGAAGGGTTTTCGCTGGCCTCTTCACTTCTCGCTAAGAAATATAGCGATATTGCAGCAAGCACGAAAGCGGATGCGCCAATTACAAAGGCGTTCTGATAGGTTTTTAAAATGCGAACTATTCTTGACCGGGGCGTTTGTGAAACACCGGCTGCCGATGCCACAGCTAAAGCAACAGTCAATTGATTCCAATGTGCAGCATTGTAGCCAACCTCCAGCTCTTCAAAGTGCTCTCTGAAATACTGGTCGATATGTGCGTTGTTCTCTTCAGACATTTACATAATGTGCTAATTTTTTTTGCAAAATTTTACGGGCGTCAAACAGATACCATTTGGATGAGGAAACCGTAATTAACAATTCGTCTGCAATTTCCTGGTGAGAATAATTTTCCATCACAAACAAATTAAAAACGACAGATTGTGTTCGCGGTAGTTCGCGGATCAGTACCAACATTTGTTTTTCATCAATGATAAACTTCGACTCTTCTTCTGATTCCTTATCTTCCATATCTGGAACTTCTGCCATAACAACATGACCAACGATCTTCTCCTTTCTCACCTGATCCAAAGCAGTATTAATAATAATACGTCGCATCCAACCAATAAAATCTCCAGCACCCTTGTAGCCATCAATACGCATTAGTATTTTGATAAAACCTTCCTGCAGCATATTCGCAGCATCGTCATAAGAACGGGTATACCTTAGGCATATTCGCATAAATACAGGGTAACAAATGCGGTACAGGTTTTCCTGCGCCTGTGGTTGTTTCTTTCGACAACCCTCAATTGTTTCCTGATCTATTTGAAGTTGAATCACGGCAGATCCTCTAAAATGCCATTAGAAAAAGTAAGCGATTTTTAATGTCAGAAGATGATTCACCTGCCTTCTGAACCCAATATAAACAGCAGATTCATCCACCGGCGTTCCGCTGTACTGCTTTACTATTTGAGGAAAGTAGGTATAACCCGGTTCGATCATAAATCCTGAGTTATTATCCGGATTTACGCGAAATGCGAGGTTGGTTTGTAGAATAAATCCTCCACAATACGCCTCATACTCCACATCCAATTCCTGGTTAGATGATTCGAAAAGTGATTCCGAAAAGTCGGTCACAATTCCAAGATTTAAACCAAGCAAAGTCGTCAACCTTTTATTCTGCGGGCGAAGCGAGAGTCGCAGTTTATTTTCTATCATGAATTGTAACTGAGAAAACGTGTGATTCGCATTGTTTGTCCTTGCGTCAGCATAGCGCGGCCCTGGATTTTGGTTAGCAAAAATATTGGCCGACAATCCAGCCCAATAGTTGTTGTTAAAACTGCGGTAATAAGCCAACCCAACGCCCTTGCGTGCATTGCGCTCAATATCTCTCAATTGCCATGTATAGTTTATCGCAAACACATTTCTCTTGTTGTTGTATCTTCCAAAATCAATTGTATCGGGATCCTCTGTAAGCACAACCTCCTTATCTGAAAAAGTCTGAACCCATATTTTAGTCAATTTCGAAATTTCTGTCATGTTAGCCACAACGGTGTCATTCTCATCAGGACGATAAATGCGAATTAGTTTCCCCGGTTCCTGCTCAATCACATATCCTAAAATTTGATATCCGTTTTTAAGCGTTATCAGGTCCTGATCTCGTTGTATCTGAGAGGTACCGGTCAAATTCCACATAGCCAGTGCGAGAAATATGTATTTCATAAATTGTAGTTTCATAATGTTTAAGTTCATTTAAAATGAGTATCCAAATTTGAATTGAAAAGCCATTACGGAGTAACGTTTGTTCTCTAATGATCCACCAGAATTTTGACCCGATATCTTAACCACACCTTCTGTAGAATGCCATTGCAGCATTTCGGACAGCGAAAAACGCGCGCTATGTCCGTTTCGAAAACTAAAACCATAGGCAATGGAAGGCGCAATAAAAAATCCATCATTGAAGTGAGTGTGAGTTAAGCGCCAAACATTTCCGCCAACAGTATCAGCCGCTACAAAATTTGCCTCGTCGTAATAATCGTATTCACTTCGATCGGGCGTTCTGGTGATGGACCAGCCAGAGGTTAATCCGGCATACATTCGATGTCGCCCTGATTTAGAGCGAACCACAACATGTTCATAGACCAAACCCAAATTCAGGTAAGATTGAAAATTAGAAATCGAAAGTGATTTGAGTGAGTCCGCTTCAATGGCTGCAGGGTTGTAAGATCTATCTGCGCTGTATAGATATTCGGAATCGTCTTTATACACATTTATCGATAAGCCCAAATTTCCATTGCGCGATAATTGATAGTGCAAAGATGATTCATAACAGACTCCGGCAATGCGATCTTCCTGACGGTAGTTGCTGGGAGCTTCAGAATGCGCGGCATCGTAGTTGATCTGATTCCTGCTTTTTGGAATTCCATTGGAATGAAAAGAATTAAGTCCAAATCCCAGTCGCATAGACCAGCGACTATCCTTCCATTCTTCATTTACTATCTGGCCAATGGCAGTGTATGATAGGCCTGCCAATGTCAGTGAACAAAATACTTTTGTAATAAGTCGCAAGTCAATTTTCATAATGTCTCGTTTCCATAAGGACGCCAAGATTGTAAAAGGTTAGGAAAAAAATGTAAGGTTTTCTCTAATTCGCGCTGTATCAGGCACCTGTGTTTCAAAAAAACAATCAATGCAGCATTTGAAATTCACCAAACTGAATCTCTAACCATTCTGGCCTTCACATATGTTGGGAATGGCAAAACGCTTTTGTTGTTTAGCCCTGTCTGCCATTTGAACTCCGGATGTTTCAGCGTTTTCAATTTTGATTAGCAAAAAGATTCCAAGAAATATTCTGACAATAAATCAGCGACATTTCCCGCTAACCGCCATCGCACTTGAGCTATCATTTTAGGATATGAACTCAAACTTCAATACTAGCGGCGCAATCCCACTACCTTTGACCGTGGTAGAAAACAAATTCAAAATATCCGGA
>JBJXFC010000186.1:0-3891 GCA_046153915.1 Flavobacteriales bacterium | reverse complement strand
CTCACCGTGGGAGAGCAACCGTGAAGGTTGCCACGATTGCGTGCTCGAACCTTGCGCGAGCGCGCGAATTCTTTGGGCTATTGAATCTCATGGACGAAACGCACTGCATAACCTGGGTTTAAGGCTTACCTGGAATACAAACCACACACTTGGCCCGATCATGCATTACACCAAAATGAGAAATGTCTGGTTTTGCAGGCTTGATTTTTTCTGCATAGATTTTCTTTTGTTCTTCATTCAGCAACAATTGTAAATCCAGTTCAAGCATTTCGCGGACCTGTCTTTTCTTTAAACTTAGCTGAGTCGATTTTTCAGATTTCAGACTGTCTGCCAAATCACTGCGGGAAATGATGCGCAATTCTTTTTCTAGCGAACTGATTTCACTTTGACTCTTGAGATAAACGGTTTGGATGGTATCAAACTGAGTATCTGTAAGTGTGAGTTGTGTTCTGAGATTGGCGAGATAGGCACTATCGGCCACCGTCATGGATTGCGACCTCGCATGAAAGTTGAGGAAACAAAAAGCCACTATGCCGATAAAAATTTTCATTGAATGCTGTGATTGTCAAAAGCCATACCGCAATACAAAGATAGCGAGGTTATCAAATAAATTTTGGCCTGCAGTGCAGACAAGCTATTACATTTGCGGCGCCTCAGGTTTCCGATTGCGGTCGGAATGAAAAGGGAACACCGGTGAAAAACCGGGACTGTACCCGCAGCTGTGAGCATCGTCAGGATATTCAACATCATTGCCACTGTTTGTAAAAACGGGAAGGCCGAATATCCAGGGATGCGAGTCAGAAGACCTGCCTGAAGCATTAGCCAATTAGAACATCGTCCGGGAAGAGGCGATCAGGAGGCATGAAGAAATTATGGTCTACCATATCGTTTTTGCTTGTTGTTGCTTGCATTTTTGCGCAGCAGGATACGCTCGTGCAAACAACAACTGAAGTCGAAATACAGGTTGAAAGAAATCCAAAACAATCTTCCCTTGTTGTAAGACCTGTCGTCTTTGATTCAAAAAAACTTCCCGGCAACCTCGACCTTGGCGCCTGGCTGGAACGCATGAGCCTTGCACAAATAAATCGGAACGGAGCACCAGGTGCTGCGGCAACAATTCGGTTTCGCGGATTGTCTTCTGATCATACTCAACTTTTGTGGAATGGAATCCCGATCAATTCTGTCGCGCTTGGAACATGCGATCTTTCTTTAATGCCTGCGTTTTTGTTTGATGGCATGTATGTTTCGGAAGGAGCGGGTGTGAACTCCAATCTCATTCCGGGATTGGGCGCCACGTTGAATCTGCGCAATTTTGAATCTGATTCTACTTTCTCTTGTTCGGTATTGGGTGGATACAACTCGCTTCTCAATCAGCATTTGGCCGCGGATCTGCATTTGGGAAAAACGATTCGAAAATCAGGTTTAAGAATTACTTCCCGGACAAAAATCTTTGATCAGGAGTATCAGAATAAATTTACGTACAGAGATGTTTTTCAGATTGATAAACCAGTTATTGAACAAATCCACAACAATGGCCGAAACAGCGGAGTTACACAAGACCTGAGTTTAAAGTGGAATCAGCGGGGATTAAAAGGAAGTTTTTGGCATCAGCAACGCAGCATTGAACTACCCGTCTCCATGGGATTCGTGCAAAACTCCCAGGTATATCAAGACGATGCATTTAGCCGCGCATGCCTCACCTACCAACAAAATTCGATGCGTCAAAAGTGGCATTTGGGCTATGCTTACAATCATGAAAAATTGCATTGGACAGATCAGGAAAATCCAATGTTGGATAGCAGATACACCATTCGAACACATACTGCCAGCCTGTTTCTCAATCAGAAATTTGGAAAAAATTTGAGTGCTCAAGTTGTAGGAGCAGCGTTTCACAATACAGTTTCAAATAGCGGTTACGGTGATGCGCCTATTAATCTCACTTCAGGACAGTCTGGTGTTACATTGGTTCATCACAAAGGAATTCACCATACCGAAATTGCCGGGCGCATGGATTTTCGGAATCAACAAAATTCACCCACCTACTCTTTTCAGTATTCGATAAAACCAATGTTAAAAAATGTGGCCTCCGAATTAGAATTTCAAGTGAGTGCATCGCGCAAATTCAGATTGCCCGATTTTAATGAGCTTTATTGGAATCCCGGTGGCAATATTCATTTGAAGCCAGAGGTTGGTTATTGTGCATTATTCTCAACCAATTACTCCAGAAAGATATCTGAAAGATTAAGTTTCAATTCAAGCGCACAGTTGTATTACAACAATGTATTTGATTGGATACAATGGCAGCCAGCCACAAGTCAATACTGGAGTCCGGTCAATATTCAACATGTCAGAACTCGCGGCATTGAGTTCAGAGTAGGGATTAACCAAAAGGAAAGCTGGGGAGAAATTCAACTAACAACCATGGCAGAGGTTAACAAAGCCGAAGGTCAGAATTCTGAAGCAGATGCCGATTCCTGGTTTGTAATGATTTATTCGCCGAAGTTCAGGTCGTGCAATTCCGTTTCAGTTCGATATCACAAATTGACGGGTACACTAAACTATCAAATTTCTGGCAAGCGATTTACAGACGATGAGAACACCGCAATAAGAGCGCTTCCCTCCTATCAGCTCTTTCATGTGTTTTTATCATACGAGATTAAAATAAAATCAACGATCTCCAATCTGTCATGTGGTATAGACAATCTTATGGATGTACGCTATCAATCCGTAAGAGGCTATGCCTTGCCTGGTAGAATATTGACCATTCAATTCAAAATAACCATTTAAAAATTATGAAAAAATTCAATGCACTCTGCGTCTCCGTTCTTATCGCTCTTGTTTCCTGTAAAAAGGAAGATGAAACGTTGGTTGTAACAGACTATAGACACGGAATATTTATTGTGAATGAAGGCAGTTTCGGCAACAACAATGCTTCACTTACCCATATCAGCACCGACGGGACAATAACCCAGGACGTTTATTTCAATCAAAATCAGGTGGAATTGGGAGATGTGCTGCAATCCTTCACAGTTATAGGTTCAAAAGGATATGCAGTGTTGAATAATTCTCAAAAGATTGAAGTCATCGAATTGTCGAACATGAAAAACGTAGCAACAATTACAGGGTTGACCTATCCCCGTTCTATTGCAAATGGTGGCAATGGCAAAGCATATGTAACAGATGGCTCAATGGCGGGATTGGTGCATGTTGTAGATCTTAATACCCATGTCGTTACGCAATCTATCTCTGTTGGCAATGGCCCCGAAAATCTAGCTCTCAGCGGCAATAATTTATTTGTGTGCAACAGCGGTGGTTGGTCTTTAGACAATACTGTGAGCGTTATTGATATTACCACCAACAGCATCGTGCAAACAATAAGTGTTGGTGACCGCCCCACTGATCTTGCTATTGATTCAAATGGCGATTGCTGGATACTTTGCTCCGGTGAGACCATCTACGATGCCGATTGGAATATCACAGGGCACACAGATGCCATGATCTACCGAATTGACGAAACAACCTTCGCTGTTGAAGATGCACAAACCATTGGTGTATCTGGCGATCATCCGCGCCTGATGGACGTCGCTCCCGACGGTGAAACCATCTACTTCGAAAACAATGGAGTATTTGCTTTGGCAATCGATGCCACCGATTTTGACGGGATACAAATCATTTCAGACTCAAGAAACAGTCTGAATATTCATCCTGTTTCGGGTGATATCTGGTGTGCTGGCCCAACCAATTTTGTTGATGCATCCAGTGTGTATCAATATCAATCAACAGGAACTTTACTTAAAACATTTACCGGTGGAATTGGCAGCAATAGCTGCGCCTTCAACTAATTGAATCTACGCCCGTTTTATGAATTTACATTCTGCAAGGCGGATCTGC
>JBJXFC010000176.1:0-3499 GCA_046153915.1 Flavobacteriales bacterium | reverse complement strand
CTCAGGCTACACCCGCATCAAAAAATATTGCGCGAGCCCTTGTTATTATTGATCTTTTGCATTTCGTCACGAATCCTAACGCCGAATCTGGGTTTAATGGGTGTATGGATGGAGATTAAGGGATCTTCCAAAATCCTTTTAATTTCCTTCAATCAGCTTGTACAACTCGTCGAGTTTGGGCTGAAGAATAATTTCGATGCGGCGGTTTTTGGCTTTGTCATTTGGATCTACAGGATGGTATTCACTGCGACCTGATGCAGCCAGTTTGCCGGGTTGTACTGTGCTGTTGGCCGTAATGATTTTGATTACTTCCGTAGCGCGCAATACACTGAGATCCCAGTTGTCTTTGGGATAGCTTGAAGAGGCCAGTTTATCGGTATCGGTATGACCTTCAACAATGATTTCCATATCGGCTTCATTCTCGATGGCCTTTGCGAGATCTACCAGCGCCTTTTTACCATTTGGATCTACCGCGGTGCTTCCGGTTGCAAAAAGCAGTTTGGCCTCCATACTCACATACACTTTGCCATCCTTTTCTGTAACGGTAAGTCCTTTGTCTTTGAAACCCAGAAGTGCATTCTGTACTTTGGCCTTCAACGCCTGACTAGCTGCTTCCTGGTCTGCAAGCAATTTTTCCATATCTGCAACACGCTTTTGCTTTTCAGCGAGTTCCTTTTGTGAAAGATCCACAGCAGCTTGTTTTTCATTGAGGTTTTTCTCAAGGGCTTTAAGTGCATCTTCCTTTTTCTGAAGTGCTTCCTGGGTTTTGTTTAGTTCGTCAACGAGTTTTTTGTTCTCACCAGTAGCCTGACTCAACAGCTCATTGCTCTTGCGCGAGAGAATATCGTTGAGTTCATTTACTTTGTCGTATTGATACCGGAGTTGGCGGTAATCCTTGCCCACTGTTGCAGTGTCTTTTTGCAGCTCATCGATCTGAGTGTTGCGCACGTCTGCAGCAGTATTGAGCTCTTTGATCTGAGCATTGAGTTGTTCATTGCTCTTTTTCAACTCTTCTACACTTTGATCGAGTGCGATCTTGCGCGACTCCATTTCGGCGAATTTGCGATTGGGAACACAGCTTTGCAAGAACATCAGTGCCGCAGCTGCACAAATCAGATAAAAACGTTTATTCATGGTTTATTCATTAATGAGCTTCAAAATTCGACGCACACGCCGTTGTTTCGCTTGCATTCTGATGCAATTTTTTAACGGTATTCTGTAATTGTTTTATTTCACGGCTTTGCAGTCATAACAACGCTTTCAGGAATGTTTGTGCCGCTAAACATTCACAATTGTGAACAGAACGCCCTTTCCGAACCATCTTTGCGACCTCAGTATTGCTTTATGTCCGAACAAAGAACCGAAATTTCTGATCTGGGTGAATTTGGCCTGATCAAACACCTTACAAATCATATCCACATCCACAACCAGAGCACTGTAAAAGGCGTAGGAGATGATGCCGCCATCGTGGATTGCCCTGCCGGCAAACAGATGCTGGTATCAACCGATATGTTGGTAGAAGGTGTTCATTTTGATCTTGCTTACGTTCCACTCAAACACCTGGGCTACAAAAGTGTGATGGTCAACCTGAGCGATATCTGTGCTATGAATGGGCGTCCGGAACAAATAACGGTGGCCATTGCTATCAGCAACCGCTTTTCGCTGGAAGCTGTGGAAGAATTGTTTGCAGGCATGCTCAAAGCGTGTGATATTTATGGAGTGGATCTGATTGGCGGTGATACAACCTCATCCAAAAGTGGACTCGTTATTTCGATTACTGTCATTGGATATGCTGATCCCGTGAAAATTGTGACCCGCAGTGGTGCCCGCGAAAATGATCTTGTGGTTGTAAGTGGTGATCTCGGCGGCGCCTATATGGGTTTGCAAATTCTTGAACGCGAAAAACAAGTATTCAAAGCATCACCCGGAGCTCAACCTGATCTTACTGGTCATGATTATATCCTTGAAAGACAACTCAAACCTGAAGCAAGAATTGACATTATCGACCTGCTCGAAAAACTGGAGGTTGTTCCAACTTCGATGATCGACATCAGCGATGGACTGGCAAGTGAAGCGAAACATCTCTGCGATCAGAGTTTTGTTGGGATGGATATCTACGAAGAAAAACTTCCAATCGATCCAACGACATCTGCAACAGCCAGAGAATTTAATCTCGATCCCACAACCTGCGCACTCAACGGTGGCGAAGACTACGAATTGCTTTTTACCATCAAACAAAAAGACTTTGAAAAAATAAAAGCCAATCCGAATTTCTCTGTTATCGGACACGTTACTGATTCATCATCCGGTTGCAGATTGATTGGCCGTGGTGGCGAAGGCATTGAATTGAAAGCGCAGGGATGGGACGGGTTGAGAGGGCAGAATGAGAGTGGAGAGTGAGAGCGGGGAGAGACAAAAGATGATAGACGCTAGACACTAGACAGCCAGCTCCTTGAAATTGGCTTACAACCTTTGCGAACTCTGCGCGTTTTTTCTTGGCGGTCTTTGCGGTTACAAAAATCGACGACCGTCTTTTGTCAAAATCTATTTTGGAATACAAACAGATTTCATTCTCTCGAGTGATTTCCTCTTTCGCTGATCTAAATTTTTACTTCTAAATACTTCCAGATCATTTTTGAATTGAACCACTGTACCAAAAAAATTCCAGTAGCCAACATAGGTAAATTCTCCTGCTTTTATTTCAATATCATAGAGTGAAAAATCAGAAAAGAGCTCCTTTCCCGGTCCATACAAAGAATCTAAATTTTGTGTGACGTTGTTCTTTGCAAGTAATTCAGTTATATAACCAGTATTCAAATAACCAAAATGGGCAAAGTATGAATATGTAATTAATCTGTACCTGCCAGCAGGAAGTGTGTAATAAAAATTACCCGTCTTATGAATGCTGTTTTCCAAAACACGTATTCGACAAAGCTTTGCACTATCGAGGTTGAACATCGTTACAAATTGGTCACCGTTAGTTGCGCTTTCCCAACTATGCTTTTTGCTTTCACATGTCCCGAATATTACGCCACTCCCATCAGGTACTTTTGAACCAGACCTCCATTCCTTAGACTCAATGGTGTGCTTCACTGCAACTTCCGGTCTTATGGCATATTTATACAATGGAATTACAATGGTATCAAAAGAACATACGGCCTTTTGATTTTGAATCGCCGGTTTCCAGGGTTGCGCCAGGTACGCAAGGCGCAGCGCTTCTTCATGAAACATGGATAAACTCGTATCCGCTATTTCTGCTTTTGTCATGTTACCCATTGAATCAATTTCCACACGAACACTTACGTCCTGAGCTAAATTATTAAAAATGGCCATAGGAGGCAATACTGCATTCTTAAACACCAATGAATCTATTGAATACCTTCCCCAACCAAATTGTGCAGGGGAATCCTTCAACGGCGTTTGATCCTGCTTTGAAGTCCTCTTCTGTGCCAAAATTGTTTTATCAAACAAAATAAAGAGCACCAGAAACATCATGTTC
>JBJXFC010000154.1:0-18989 GCA_046153915.1 Flavobacteriales bacterium | reverse complement strand
ACTGCCAATGATGTAGCAAATGCGATGGTGCTGCAACCCGATGGCAAAATTGTGCTGAGCGGTGTTAGCTACAATGGGTCAGATTTCGATTTTACTTTGGTTCGGTATAATACCAATGGAAGCCTTGATACTGAATTTGATTCTGATGGAAAACTCACTACTGACTTCGGAGGCTCTCATGAAAACTCCTTTGCACTAGCACTACAATCTGATGGCAAAATTCTCGCGGCCGGTGGAAGAAACAACGGCACAAACGACGAAATTGCTTTGGTGCGATATAATTCGGACGGAAGCCTTGATACGGCCTTTGATACTGATGGATTACAAACGACCAATATGGGGTTAACATCATGTGCCGCTCTTTCGATAGGAATTGCGCAGGATGGAAAAATTCTTGTAGCAGGCCGAAGTACAGAGGATGGTGACGAAGATGTACTGCTAGTCCGATATACAGCCGAAGGTGTCCTGGATAATAGTTTTGATTCAGATGGAATAGTTACAACGGAAATTGGAGACTATGACGAAGCAGCCAATTCCATGGTCATTCAGATGGATGGTAAAATTGTTGTGGCAGGTTATAGTTTGAACGGCTCCGACAACGATTTTGCTTTGGCGAGATACAACTACACTAGTACATCGTTTATAAATGCAGAAAGAAATGAAACCCTTGAAATAGCGGCTTATCCCAATCCATGCAGCGGGACTTTCTTTTTGAAAAACATAGCTGATAATTCCGAAATTTCAGTTTATAATATAACGGGAAGAAAAGTCGTTGAGCAGAAAACCAATCCATCAAATGAAATAGTTCTCCCACAGAATTGTTCGACAGGTATTTATACTATAAGAGTATTTGACATCGAGAAAATGACGGAATCGATTCTGGTATTTATGAAGGAATAAATACAGATTTTTCTTGGGGAAATAAAATGGTTTTTTAAACTTCCACTGACAAACAGTAACTCCAAAAAATTCCAGAAAAAAGTTATAAACGAAAAAGAAACTCTGCTTTCTTAAATTCCTTACCCAATCCTGTTTGTCATACACTTGGATTTTACAATTCTAGCGTCACAGTAGTAGTGTCCAGGCTAAATTTAGGGTAAATAGTAATGGACAACCATTCGCTCAATATCCCACCCGTCCGCTCATTTAAATCCTATATCAGGTAGAGAGCATTCCACCTTCGCAGCATAAATTTTAATTCATCCATTACAATGAAAAGACTCCTTACTATAAGCCGCTTCTTGAGCGCATTGTGCGGCCTGATGATCTCTTGCGGTGCTTTTTCCCAATGGACCTCCGACCCTGAAAACCCCATGCAGGTGTGCAGCGAAGACAACAACCGCTCGAATGTGCAATCGCACCCAGATGGAAATGGGGGTGTATATGTATTTTGGAAAGACACACGCACCGACTTCTATCATGCCGATGTTTTTGGTCAACACTATAACAGTGACGGAGTGGCGCAGTGGGAAAACGATGGACGAGTAATTTTGGATTACTCAGCGTCTATTTGGAAATACACCACTTATCTCAATGAAACGAATGGCGACCTTTTTATCGCTTCTTATACTACAAGTTCGCTGCCAGGAGACTCGTTGCGCGTGCGCAAATTGAACGAGGATGGAAGTGCTACATGGGCAGAAGACCTTGCCGTTGCACAAACAGATGGCTGCTCTCCTCCAACCTACATACTAAGCATGCAAAACTTGCAAATGACTATATCCAACGACTTCTATCTTTTGGTGTATGAATCAACAGTGTGCGGTGGCTACACGAAATTGTATTTGTCAAGTTTCACCACCGATGGCGAGTTGCTCTCTCCGTATTATGGCGTGGAGATACCAAGTGCTGGGGGTTGGAGCTTGCAACCCACTTATGATGATACGGGCGACATCTTCGTTTCATACACAGGTTTCGACAATGGCTACGAAGCGTATCTCTTTCGATGTTCTGCTACTGGCGAAATCATCTTCCCCAGTGTGAACATGACCTCCGGCCCCACAGATTTGTATTACATGTACCGCATTTTGAGTGATGAAGATGGAGTGACTTTCGCATGGGTATCAGGCAGCAACATTTACGCAAGAAGATTTGACAATGCCGGCAATCAAAGGTGGAATGATGTTACCCTAAACATCTGCACCGCAGAAGGTGCTCAAGATGCATTTTATATGCTCCTGAATGGCGATGCAGTAAGTGTGGTGTGGCGCGATGCAAGGCCCGGTGTTTTGGGCGGCAATGCTATCTATGCGCAGCGCTTCACATTGGCTGGTGATGTGTTATGGACCGCAGATGGCATTGAAGTAGCCGACATCAATACCTCTACTCCTTTTCCAAAATTTGTTATCAATGATGAGGGTGATATGATTGTGTGCCACGCTTCAAATGTGGTGGGTATGACAGCGCACAAAGTGCTGAATGATGGAAGTGTGCAATGGGGCACAAATGGTATCGTTCAATGTAACACACCATTCAATCAGGGTGGTGATGATTACAAATTGATTCAATCGGGTGAGAATGTGATAATGGCGTGGCAGAAGAGCACCAATGAAAATGAAATTTTAATATCACATGTATATCCGCAGGCAACAGAAACGTATCAAGACGTGGTGGCCTGTGAAAGCTATACATTCAATGGTGTAACTTACGGTGAAACAGGAATCTATTTGGTTGAACTGCCGGGCGACACCCTTCTCACGCTCGATCTCATCGTAATCAATGTGGACGCCACAGTTAGTGTTGATGGCGGGACCCTTACCGACACCTATGTCGAAGGCAATAGCACATGGTGGAATTGTGACACCAATACCATTCTAAGCATGGGACCTGATTCTTTCATACCAACTGTTACGGGAAATTATGCGCTCATCATTGAACACGGCGGTTGCATCGATACCAGTGATTGTTATTTCATCAATGTGATTGGCGTTGAAGAATGGAATTTACCTTTCCATATTTCACTTTATCCAAATCCAGCTCAGGAGACGTTGAATATTCTATCAAATTTTCAATTGAAGAATGTCAGTATCACTTTGTACGATGCACAAGGTCATTTGATTTATTCATTGCAGAATCAATCCTTCCAGCGATTTAATATGGAATTACAAACTCTTGCAATTGGCATGTACAACCTTGTAATTCGCGACGACCGTCGATACTATTCTTCACCATTTATTAAAGACTAAAGTCCGGACATTCTTATATCTAACGACTCACAAAGCAATAAATTCTAAAGCACAAATTATGTCACTTTCAATAAAAAATACTCTTCCACTGTTCTTAATCTTCATCATCCTGTTGAATGGATGTAAAAAAGAAGAGGAAGATACCACACTTGGAGATCCAGATCTTGTAACACCAGTGCTCAAATCGGTTTACATCTGCGGATATGAAATTAATGAGAATGGAAAAAATGTTGCGAAATATTGGAAAGACGAAGTTGAATTTATCCTGAGCGGCGGAGGAACTGATGCCATTGCAAATGCAATTTGGGTAGAGGGTTCTGATGTGTATGTCGCCGGGAGTCGAAAAACATCTTCGTCTGGAAGCATGAGTCTTCCTGTCTATTGGAAGAACAGCAATGAAATTACATTGAGTTCCAATCCTGCGCCATTCAGCACGGCAACAGATATTTTTTTAGACGGCAATGATGTGTATGTAGTAGGCTACGAAAGAAATGACGATGGCGTAGAAGTTGCTAAAATGTGGCTAAATGGAGAACCCACCGATTTGTCGAATGGTACTATCGAAGCAAAGGCATTGGCTGTATTTGTTGACAATGGCGATGTGCATGTGGTAGGTACGCAAAACGCTTCTGAGTTTAGCAACACTGGCATTGCAATGCATTGGATAAATGGAGTGCCAACCGAACTTACCGATGGTGAAACAGAAGCGGCGGCTTTTGATATTGATATTTCAGATGGCAATGTCTATATCTGTGGAGTAGCGTATTATGAAGATGCAGATAACAACGAATTTGCCAATAAAATGGTTTGGCTTAATGATGTACCCCAGAATTCACCTAACATGAATATTGCCACTTCGGCAAACGGAATTTGTGTAGATGGAAGCGATGTATATCTGGCCGGATACAATGAAGGCTCAGGAGTGCTTTCCGGCTACTGGAAAAATGGAGGATTCATATCATTGGACCCCGGCATAGCATTTATGCCTGGAGGAGAGCGTGCATGGAAAATTGCAGTGGACAACAATGATGTGTATGTCGTGGGTAGTTACAGCATTCCAGACGGATCAAGCGTTAGAGGCGTCTATTGGAAGAATGGAATTCCTTTCACCCTGGGCAGTACACCCTATCAGGAAGGACTTTATGACATATTTATTAAATAATAAAAGCCTTTTCAAAAAGCACTTACTCAAAGTGCCATTAATAATTAGTCAACATCGCTAACAATGAAACCACTTCAAACAACAGCAACACTTCTAACTATTGCAATCACAATTTTGCTTTTTACTGCATGCAACAAACAAGAAGAAGAACCGGATGATTCAAACGGCACACTTCCAAACTTGAACATTTTTGGCTGCCTGCCACAAGTCAACTTGCAACAAGATGTCAACCCACGCGAAAGTTGGGAATACAGCACCGCGTTCCCAGGTGTATTGGAGAATTACAAAATCTACAATACAACCACAGATCAGGTGCAGGAGAGTTATCGCTTCACCTATCAATACAACTCAGATTTGAATCAGGCGTTGATTGATTCCATCTATTTCTATTTCGGTGACTATCAATTGGGTCAGCCATTTTACGAGGCTAAAAAATTTCACTATGACTTTCTTACACCTACAGAATATCGAATTGTTGGTGCTGATGTTTTTGCAAATGATGGAGGATTTCCTGCGGCCAAAGGCGCCTGGTACTTTGATTTCAGCAACGAGGGGCTTGTAGAGGTGGCAGAATACTTAGATGATACTGTAACAGTTTATGGCTCATTCTCTGACAATGTACGCAACAACTATTATTATGACGATACGGAGGCCATTACCAACATTGTCACACACAACTACAACAATGTTTTGGTTGCCGAAGACACATATATACCAAGTGCCGAATACTGGCCTTCTACCTGGTGGGGTATTACCCATCCACTATTGAGCTGGGGAATGCGCTATGCGCCCATACAAGCAACTTATTACACACAGGGCTTTGGAACCTTTACCTATGAATATCAATACCAATCCAATGCTGATGGCTATATCATTGAATCCAGCTGGATGAACGGAACGACGCCTGTTCTAATCGGATTATACGAGTGGGAGTGCTATTAGTAAATTGAATTGAGTTATTTATGAAGTGTCCACAGAATGAAATCCACCAAATTGCACCCGTCGAAATTTGAATTGAAGCAATGCACTACAATTTCTTTTCAATAGGCGCAGTATGGTTCAACCAGAGCACTTTACTAAATATGTTGCATTAGTACTATTTGAAGACTCATACAAACTAAACACGCTGCTTTGGGCAAAGATGCTATAGTCCTTTAGTTTTTGGAAGAAACGAATGAATTGCATCTGTGGGCCTTGCCGGAATAAACGAATTCCTGCGAGGCCGCCCGCTATCAAAATAGACGCAAGCCCCGAGGCCAAAATTATTTTGCTTCAAAGAAACCCTATCATTCTGAGATTACTCACCCCAATTTCGCATGACTAGCGTGGAATAGTGAAGGTCAGTTCGATCCTACAGGTCAACTTAAGACAATCTAATTTTCTCTACATTCGGAAGTAACAAAGCAATTAATGACATGGACACAAACCAAACTTGAAAGTAAAAACTCGGCCATTCTCGGGCATTCATAAAAGGAAATTCATTGAAATATCGCCAACCTGTTGCAGGCAAAATTACATAGGAGCAAACAAACCATGAAACAACAGAAACTGTGACAAATAGAAGTAATACCAATGCCCAATGAGCTATAAATTGTCTGGTAAGTATGAAAAAAATGGCCAACAAAAGACCCGACAATAACGCATGCAGATATGTGTATGCCAAGAGAAAATGAAGTAAAAAAGCCATAACACAGATTACCATAAATATGTATGGTTTCAAAGACTTCCATGTTATCCAAAGCGACTCCTTTGATAGAACAAAATATGACAAACCCGACACTAATGGGCAAAGAATGAAATACTCCAAACTATTCAAATACCAACTGGGCATTGAGATAACGAGCAAAATTGCAACTCTATATGTTAAGTTCATTTGCTTCGCGGATAAATTCGATGTTGAAGGATAGACACAGTGCTGAAATATATCCCCGTGATAAATATCCAAAAAGGAAAAATTGCAGCCCCTCCGGGAAGATGAAAATCAAATTTTTCTACGGAGAAGGCATTTAAAACTTCATCGAAATATGTACCTGATATCCACATAGAAATAAATCCGATAACAATTCCAAGTATAAATGCCCAAATGCGATAGCGATGAAGACCAACTGAGCAGGAAATGGTGTAAACAAGCGGTGCAATCCAAAAGAATGAATACCAGAGGTAGCCGATATTCATTGCTGCAACAGAAAGCAGTACTGAAAACAAACTAAGTGCAACTTGAGTCCAAATAAATTTACGTCTAATGATGAAAAGGGCGAAATCAATTAGCAGAACGGGGATAAAATAAAATTGATTAATCCACTGTGTGCTACAGAACAAGTACAATGAAATTACCGCTGCACAAATGCATATACCAATCGCCAAAAGAACAAGATATGTCACTTCGGATATCTTTCCCATAATTTTTTAATTTCTGTTTTTGCAGGGTTTTCATACCCTTGTTGATTATAGCCACCTGTCCAAAAATTTTGATAGTCATCAAGTTATGATAATGTAAAAGACAAACTTTTTGCAAAGTATAGATCAGAAAATTTAATTCGGAGTAATTGTATAAAAATTTATCTCATTCCTCAATTTTCAAATTATGAGTATTTTGTCGAGTAATAAAAGTGGATAAGACGATAGATACAAACCAATGAAAATGAATGGTAGCATTGTTTGATGCTGCACTTGCAAGCAATAAATTGTTCAGGTACCCTTCTTTAGGATAGAGTTTTAGGAATTGCCAGAATAGAAAGGCCATGGTCATAAATAATACCGCATTAAGAAGTTGGTGCTTTTTAAGCAAGCCAATATATTGCATGCATAACCAAACTACTAATGCGCCAAGTATCGAACTCAGATATTGCAAGTTCCAAAATAGTTGAATATAAAATCCTCCAGTAAATGCCAATAGAAGAAGCACACAATTATTCAATACATCCGGTAGCTTCAAAATCTGTGGAAACATGATAAGGATAACAACTGATAAAACCATTGGTATTAGGCAATCCAACTCAAGCACATCCAAGTACCATCCGAATGGAATAAACATTAATAAAGCTATGAACGAAAACATTTGCTTCATGGAAAATTACACGTCAAACTGCCTATAAAGGTAATCTTGTAAGGTGACAATTCAACCGTTCGCTCAAAATGGCGACCGTTTAATCAACTTCCTTGTTTCTTTAAGCAAAAAGTCTGAAATTTCGGGCTCATTCAATTCTTCCAAAAAATGAAAAAAGTTTACATCCTATTCTCTGTATTTCTATTACAGGTTATAACAGCGCACGCTCAATGGACCTATGATCCTCAAAATCCAAAACTTGTAAGCGACCAAACCTGCGTGCAAAGTTTGGTGCAGCAGGTTTCAGACGGCAATGGAGGCTCTTTCGTATTTTGGCTGGACTCTCGTTCAGGATGCAACGGCAATACCTTCAATGATATCTTTGGACAACATTATGACTCCGATGGCAACGAACTTTGGGAAGCTGCCGGAAGAGAAATTCTCAGTTACCAGAGTTCTATTCTCAGTTTTGCTGTCTTGCGCCCATCTTCGCAAGAAGGAATTCTGATTGGCGCACATTCAAAAGACATTCCTGTTGCGACAGACTCTCTTCGATTCCAAAAATTGAATGATGACGGAGTTCAATTGTGGGCAAATGATTTGCTCGTTGCCAAAGCAGATGGATGTGTTGGAAATTATTTTCTCGGCTTTGAGAATTTCAGTTTTCAGCAGGACGAATTTGGATATACAGTTAACTTCACTCCTACATACTGCGGCGGATCGGATGGTTGTCGCTTAAGTCATTTCACAACAGATGGTCTTCTAACAGGACTATTCGACGGCGAACCGGAAGGCAATCAATACTACATAGGATCGCGTGGAATAGACCGAACCTATGACGGCACCGGTGACACCTATTTATACTATACAGGTGGAAATGGAGCTGGCGCGCATGCTTTCGTAATGCGTGTGACTGCAGCAGGTGATTCTGCTTGGGCGCCCATTGACGTTCTCGAAGGCACAAACGGATTGAATTATAAGTATGCCGTGATGAGTGATCCGGATGGAGTTACAATAGCTTATGAATCCACTGGCGAGCAGGGTTATGTAGATATTTTTATGAGGCGTCTGAATCCCGACGGGTCATGGGCCTGGAACGGAGACATCATCGAAGTGTGCACGGCAGATGGCCATCAGAGTAATTTTTATTGGACACAAGATGAGGACTTCATTTATATCGATTGGAGTGATAGCAGACCCGGAGTGGTGGGCAATGCAGCTGTATATGCTCAAAAGGTTAACAAAACTACCGGTGAAGTTCAATGGCAAGCCGATGGTGTGGAAGTATTTGATCAGCCAACTTACATTACACATGCGAAATGTGTATTGCGTGATGACGGCAAACTTTTGGTTTTGAATCAATCGGGTCTCAATGGTTTCAACGCTCAATTACTCAATGAAAATGGCGAAACCGAATGGGATGCCATCGTTTCATTGTCGGATGTCGGACTTCCATTTTATGCAGATTATCAAATGTTGAATTCAAATGGAAATATCATCGTGGCATGGGCTAAATCTTTTAGCGGTGGTGGTGCCGATGGAATTTACATCGCCAACGTGGAGGCACCTGCTGTCACAATTGAAGAAACAATTTCTGCCTGCAATTCATATACTTCAAATGGCGAAACGTTTACAGAAAGTGGTGTCTACACACAAATACTATCGTCCGATACAACACTACTTCTCAACCTCACCATCAATACAGCAAACATCGACCTCATTCTCGATGGCAATACCATGGAAGCTCAAACCAATGAAGGATTTATTTACTGGCTGGATTGTGCTGACAATTCAATAGTGCTGGATGACTCACAAACGTTCACTCCTGATGAAACCGGATACTACGCACTTATGGTGAACAACAATGATTGCATCGACACATCAAATTGTTATTTGATTGAAATCATTTCAGTGAATGAGATTCCTGTTGAAAATTTTTATTCAATCTACCCAAATCCAGGTAATGATCAATTGACTCTTCAATCTTATTCAGGATTTACAAATGCAACTATTCAAATTGCAGATGCTACAGGCAGAATTGTGTCACTTCACAATGCAGTGAACGGAGTACTTTTTACTACAAATACAAAAGATCTTCCGGTTGGAGTTTATACTCTGCAAATTCAAAACCGTGAATCAAGTAACTCAATTGTGTGGATAAAGAACTAGCGGCTTACACTCACCTAAATAAAAAAAACCGAAATCCAGGTCGTGCTGTGATTTCGGTTTTTTTTGCTTTGAAAAAAGTTTAGAATACTTTCCAAATCCATTCAACCCATCAATTATCGTCTACCAATAAAAGCAAATTTTGTTGCCCACTCATTCCGGTTAAATTTACCAAATAACTACCAGCACTCCATTGCGTGCCGTCCAGCAAGATCGAACCACTAGCCAATGGATGATTGTAAATTAAACTGCCATACACATCAAAAACAGAAACAACCCAGGTACCTTCAGGCAATTTAAGCGTGGCCTGATCCCTCATCGGGTTAGGATAAAGGTAAGATTCGCTGAGAGAGAACACCGGAATTCCGGTATAGGTTACCTGAGTTGAATTGCTTATTTCCGCGCATCCCTGAGCATTCGTTACCATCACCTGATAACTGCCGGTCTGGGAGATTTCATATGTCTGTTGGGTGGCATTTTCTATAGGCATTCCATTCAAATACCATTCGAAAGTTTCTCCATCATTTGCTGTCAAAACATTTCCATTTGCTGCAAAATTTGCCTCTGTTGAAATTACATTCAGCGTCCATTGTTGTTCAAAGCTGCACAGTGAATTCGATGCAGTCATGGAAAGCACTCCACTTTCATCAAGTGTTAGATCAATAGAAACACCACTCTGAATCTGTTCATTGTAATTCCAAGACGCTGCTTCTATCCATTGTCCGTTGTTGGATGCAGCAATTATTTCACCTGCACATGCTTCGGTGGCACTGATGGTGGTCTGCGACAAATCGTTGCAATCATAGATGGTGTTGATCTCTGTATTGGTAACCACTGCTGGATTAAAATCAAAATAAATCTCTGCCGTGTTTTCAATAACCGTCATTGGCGGGAGTCCCGATAAAGGGAGTATACGATACTTCACAAAACCATGGCTCTCCGGCTCATTGCTCACAGAATCGGGTAGATTGATATTCGAAAAAGTAAAAATGGCCTTTCCTGTTTCGTCGATCATGAGATCAAAATTGTGCGACCACGCTATGGGTTGAAGCGTGTTCCGATTTAAAAGATCACTCAACTGATTTTCGATAAGCACATTTGTTGCAGGAGCATTGCCCGTGTTTTGAAAGCGGATGGTGTATTCGAGTTGATCGCCGTCGAGAATGTAGCCCTGATCCGTAAATCCATTGTGTTCTGTGATGTCGTTGGGGTCATATGCACAGGTTACCACTGCGCTAAAAGAAGAACTGTCTGTGAATATATCGTTACCCAATCCATCGTGAAGAACTATTGTGGCTGTGTTGGTGATTGTGCTTCCTATGTCGGCCACAGTTATTCCGCTAGAACTGATTGTTATCGAGGCCCATTCAGCAATTCCCAGGTCCGCGAATTCCCATTGTATGACATTACCAACAATACTTGAAGGCGCTGGATAGGCGCTCACAAAGGTTTTTTGACTATCCATGACATAGGTAATTGTTCCCTGAGCAGGCACATTGCCAGTATTGGAATAAGTAATGTATTCATTATTATAAATGGAAGTGCAAGCCACGTAAGAATAATCAGCAGCAAAAATTTCGGCCTGAGAAACCAACGGATCCGAAGTAAATACACCAAAATTTACCTGAGCAACGTTATTTAACGCATCAACAGTTACTGTAACCGATCCCGGAGAAGTGAGCATCCAATTCGGATAGTTAGAAACATAATATTGGTAAAGAGAGTTTGCTGGGGAATAGTCAATTGTATAGGTGCCGTAAGCTACCTCCATTTCATATTGATTTGAATTGATGAATAAATCGTGATCTTGCGGATTGATATGGATCCAATCGTTCACAAAAGGCGACTCACCTGAATCAAGTATTCCGTTTTCATTCGCATCAATAAATAAGTTCACCTGAATGGTCGCAAGATCTGTTGGGAAAGGAACAACGGGAGCCATATAAACATGACCTTGGCAAATAAAAATAAACTCTTCTGTGCCGTTATTGTCAATATCCATCACCTCTACTTGTTCAATAGGAGGAAGTTCAATCAACTCACCAGAATAAAAGGGCGTAGTATAAAGGCTAGCCAAGCCTTGGGGTATTGTATCTATCTCTAAATTGTCAACATCATCAAACACATAAAAATGCCCGTCACTATGAAAGTAAATGATTTCATTCAAGGGATCGCCATCCAGATTCACTCCTTGAGGATTTGTGGCATGTCCATTAACTGAAACAACACCTGTATAGTCAGCGTTATCTTCAAATCCAATATATTCGGCATTTGATATTTGATTATTTGGACCAAATAATTCTTTGTCAAAGACAAGAAATGGATCCCCAAAATTTCCACTACAATCATAACAAGTTGATGTAAGATCCAGACCATTTTGATTGTCTAAATTTTCTAAACTGTAATGACTATACCAATGCAAATAGTGATAAACTTTTTCTCCGGTGAAAGAACCGTCTGGCTGACCATAAAACACACCCATTTCCCAGCTCAAATCAGACCAATCAACAATCAAGTCGTTGTACCCATCACTGTTATAATCCAATACTTTAAAATTAAATGGTGTCATATAACTGTACCATGTAAATATCCCAACAGAGACATTGTCTAAATCTCCTCCCGGAATGAAGTAAATAGGGTCAGCGAAGACATCTGGCGCCGTCATATATATCACACCAATAGTTGGTCCCCAGTTATTAAAATAATCGCCATCACCATCAAGATCAATTTCATCACTTGTAATAATAATTTCATCATCACCATCATTGTCCAAATCACCTGCACCTAAGCTCCAGAAGTCAACAGAGCCCATATCCAAACCAGCCTGAGGCACGGTGAAGACGACTACGTCAGCTGCGAATAGGTAGTTGCCTAAATTTCTCTTGTAATAAATTGTATAAGAATCATAAGCATTCAACAAATCCAATAGACCATCACCATCAATATCGCAGAATACACCTTGCATTCCGGTCAAAACATGTGTTTGAAATAACCCACCGCCGACATTCTCAATTACGACGGCTTCGGTTGTCTCGGGTCCACCGTAATAAAATGCCAACGCTTCGCCATACAACATATCCATATCGCCATCACCTTCAAAATCGCGAAATTCAAACTGCAAAGCGGGATCAGGAGTCAAGGCTATTTCTACAGGCGTTCCAATTTGGGCTTGTGCAAAAGAAGAAAGCATGAGTGCACAAAAACCGGTAAAGACTTTTTTCATCTGTTTATTTATTAAAGGTATATTTTACTTGAGAATAACTGAATGCTTTTCATTTCCAATTTTCACTATGTAAAATCCAGCGGCCAAATCTGTACAAATGACTTCAGTCAGTTTTGATTTTGCTTGACCGCAATTGTGCACCACCTGACCAAGTCCGTTTGTAATTATCAAATCCTTACCTAATAAACTTTCAGGAACGGATATGTACAACACTTCTCTCGCAGGATTCGGGTAAACGGAAAGGTTCAACTCATTTCGTTCTGTGACACCGGTATAAGTAGCCATCACTTGATCACTCACATCATCACATCCATTTATATCCATAATCATAACACTATAATTTCCTGTTTCAGTGATTTCATAATTTTGCCCTGTTGCACCGGGAATTTCATTTCCATTCAAATACCATTGATAGCTGGCGGCTTCCGTTGCAGTCAGAATATATTCACTCCAAGAAATAATTGCTTCAACATTGAATGCAACAAGTTCGAAATCTTGTGTGTACACGCAAAGCGCGTTTGAAACGTGCATTGTGAGCGTTCCGCTTTCATCTACTGTGTGCGTGTAGTTTCCTGTTCCGACATCAATCCCTTCAAAACTCCATGTGAGATTTTCGATCCATATTGCGTTATTGCCGCACAATATTTCTTCGCCTGAGCAAACAGATGATTCGCCGACAGATGCTTGCTGCAAATCTGCGCAATCATAGATGTTATTGATCTCTGTATTGGTTACCACTGCAGGATTAAAATCAAAATAAATCTCAGCGGTGTTTTCAATAACTGTCATCGGTGCGAGGCCCAATAAAGGATAAATGCGATACGTCACAAAACCATGACTCTCCGGCTCATTGCTCACAGAATCGGGTAGATTGATATTCGGAAAAGTAAAAATAGCCTTACCTGTTTCATCGATAATGAGATCAAAATTGTTCGACCATGCGATTGGTTGCAGCGTGTTCCGATTCAAAAGATCATTCAACTGATTTTCGATGCGCACATTGGTCGCTGGTGCATTGCCTGTATTTTGAAATCGGATAGTGTATTCCAATTCATCCCCATCTAAAACGAAACCTTGTTCAGTGTAGCCGTTGTGTTCAGTTATGTCATTGGGGTCGTAGGCACATGTTACAAAATAATTATCGCTATCGGTATCGCTTGCTGTTACGTTGTAAGTCTCATCCGTTGCTGTGATTGTCGCTGTATTTTGAACAAGTGAATTGATATCATCGCTCGATGTGGCCGAAACTTCAATCAATATTGAAAATTGATCCAATGGAAACAAGTTGTCATATTCCCAAACGTATACATTGCCCAAAATAGAAGTAGGAGAAGGCGCCGCATTGATAAACGAATGTTCTGTGTCCAGCTCATATGTTATCTGACCGCCTAATACCGTGTTGCCTTCATTTCGTGCAATGATGCTGTGATTTGTAAATGAATTGCATATTCCAGATGAAGAATTTAGAATACAATCAATGCTGTCCACCAATTGACCATTTGGAATAAGGCCAAAATAAAAGGTGGTGTCTGACATTCCTTCGATCAGTTGAAAAGTATATGATTGTGAGGTACTCCATGTGAGCAATTCGCTATCAAGCGGCGCACTTAATACATAATTTCCATCTGGTAATGTAAAAGAAACAACACCCATGGCATTCGTATAAAATGTCTGAAGACCATTTAAGTTGAGAGCTCCATAAGGAACGTCTGACTCATCTGGGTCTTTCAAACCGTCCAAGTCAAAGTCATAGAACATTTCGGCAGAAATCAATGGTGGAGCAGTTACTGAAGCCTCACCCCAAAGTACATAGATGTGACCCTCGTCCATGATGAGCATATCTTCGGTTCCGTCGTTATTCACATCACCACTTCTCAAATTGAATGAATTGGAGATTCCGGTGTCAAAAAAAACAGTATCGATAAATGGATATGTGTTGTCCTGATTCTGAAACAGCTGTAGCACTCCATCTTCATCGATTACCACAACATCACCCAACTGATCGTCGTATAAATCCACAAGGTCAAATCGAGCCGTGGATACATTCTCATAATCCATTTCGAAGGACAGAGACAGATCAAAGTAAACAGAAGTATTCCAATAAGATACTTCCCATAAACTTTGAGTAGCATCGTGATTAGAAAACGAGAAAGCTTCAATTCCAGGAAGATTATCCATGTCCTGAAAAACTATTTCATCTGCCGAGCTGCCTGGTGATGGCTCGAAAACAGCAGGATCATCAGTTCCAAAATAAATGATCATTTCCCAAAATCCGATATCAGGGCCCTGGAGATGAACAATATCATTTAGTCCATCTTCATTGACATCCATTATATTGATTCCACCAGCATTGTTCGAATTCGCCAAATAAAAAGGATCACTAAAAAAATTTGGTTCATCGAAGCTGTTTACATTTCGCTTGATAGAATACAAACGCTGCTCTTGCGGATATGCCAGATTGTCGTTTGCACAGAGCATTGTGCCCGCAGAAAAAACCAGGTCGCCATCTCCATCATTGTCCATATCGCCTATTCCAATTCTCATCACTTCCGAAGGAAAAAGTTGACCGTGATTTTCCAGGACCGCACAATCAAGACCGGCTGGCACTTCATAGACCAATTCAGGGACGTCAAAAGTTATATTGTTAAGTTGATGCAAGTAATAAATATGGGTGCTATCTGCATATAGCATGTCCAGACGACCATCGCCGTCTGCATCACCAAAATCCCAAAGCGAATTTGACTCGAGGGTAATCAGTGGAGCTGCACTAAAATTTCCTGATCCATCGTTTATATATGCCTGAAATTCTGTAGCCCTATATCCATTGTTGTAATAGAGATAATTGTTCACACCACCGCCATTGGTTGTAATTATATCCAAATCTCCATCACCATCTATATCCATAGGAAACATTTCATTCTGCCCGGAAATTGGATTGGCAATGACTGATGGACTTGATAATTGGGAATATCCGTTTGCGAAAATTAAAAACAGCAACAGGAAACAGGATAGCCTAGCCATATTAAGGATTTAATTGGCTTGATGCATAATTCCAGATAATTCCATAAATCTCCCTTGATTTTAATTCTAAAAGTGCATTTCCCACCTTTGAAATTGATTGTGAAACCCTTTAATTCATTGGCTTTGGCTTTCGGCTTTGCCTTTTTTAGCTACAGTGCCCTGGAAAATTTGTAGATTTTCAAAATTCCTCCTATATTCGCACCGCTTTTGGCACGTACTAGTACAATGTGAAGAGGGGTCTCAAGCCCCTCTTTTCTTTGGTATAAACTGCCAAAAAATTAGAAGGAACGCATGATTACAAAGGAAAACATTACCCGACTCATCGAAGAAAAAATCGCTGGTAGCGATATGTTCATCGTGGAAGTGGATGTAAGACCGGGAAATCTGGTGGATGTGACCATGGATGCAGACAGCGGTATCACAATCGAAGCGTGCACCGAAATTCATCGCCATATCCTGAAAAACATCGATCGCGAATTGATCGATTATGGCTTGGATGTTTCTTCTCCGGATCTCTCAAAACCGCTGAAAGTAAAACGTCAATATGTAAAAAACATAGGTCGTTCGTTAAATGTAAAGACGCTTGACAATGCCAAAACGGAAGGACTTCTTACCAATGTAAGCGATCACGGAGTAGCTCTCCTGACCAAAAACAAAGAAGAAGTGGAAGGAAAAAAAGGGAAAAAGTGGGTGGAACGAAGCATCGAAATTCCGTTTGAGCAGATTAAAGAGGCGAAGGTGGTGATTAGTTTTAAATAGACGCCAGATACTAGACGCTAGACTCTAGACAAGAGACAAAAGAATTTAGAGATTTAAAAAATAACAATAAGTAAAAGACACCGAAGGTGTCACATCTCCATACCAAATACCAATAAAATGAAAGGTGTAAATTTAATGGACGCGTTCGGAGACTTTAAGGAGTTGAAGAACATTGACCGTGAAACCATGAACCGCATCCTCGATGATGTATTCCGTGGAATGATCCTCAAAAGATGGGGTGCCGACGATGGTTTCGATATCATCATCAACCCAGATCGTGGTGACCTCGAGATTATCCGCACCCGCGAAGTAGTGCCCGATGGTGAACTCGACGACGAAGTGGCACAGATCGAAGTAAGTCTCGCCCGCAAGGTGGTAGATGATCTCGATGTGGGCGAAGAATTGATCGAAGAAATCAAAATCGAAGACTTCGGTCGCCGCAACATCCTGGCCATGCGTCAGAATCTCCAATCGCGTATTATGGAGTTGGAAAAAGACCATCTCTATCAAAAATACCGCGAGCGTGTAGGTGAAATCATCACAGGTGAAGTCTATCAGGTTTGGAAAAAAGAAATGCTTGTTCTCGACGACGAAGACAACGAATTGATCCTGCCAAAAGATCAGCAGATCCCAACCGACTTCTACAAAAAAGGAGACACCATCCGTGCCGTGGTCTATAAAGTTGATATGCGCAACAACACCCCGCAGATCATCCTTAGCCGCACCGCTCCTGAATTCCTGGAGAAACTCTTCGAACAGGAAGTGCCAGAGGTATTCGATGGACTTATCACTGTCAAGAAAATCGTTCGTGAACCGGGAGAACGCGCCAAAGTAGCCGTAGAAAGCTACGATGACCGCATCGATCCCGTTGGTGCATGTGTGGGCGTTAAAGGCGCACGTATTCACACCATCGTGCGGGAATTGCGCAACGAAAACATCGACGTAATTCAATATACAAGCAACGAAACACTGCTTATTACCAGAGCCCTTGCTCCTGCCAAAATCAGCAGCATCAACCTGGATAAAGAAAACCACAAAGCAGATGTATTCCTCAAACCCGACCAGGTTTCTCTGGCCATCGGTAAAGGTGGAAACAACATCAAACTTGCAGGCCGTCTTACCGGCTTTGAAATCGATGTTTACCGCGAAAATGAGGCCGACATCGACGATGTGGATTTGGAAGAATTCAGCGACGAAATCGATAGCTGGATTATCGATGAACTCAAAGCCATTGGATGCGATACTGCCCGCGCAGTGCTCGAAATTCCAAAAGATGAACTCGTAAAACGCACCGACCTCGAAGAAGAAACTGTTGACGAAGTGCTACGCATTCTCAAATCAGAATTCGAATAATACCAAAGGAAAATAGCTTTCCAATATCCTAAAATGGCACCTTTTGACGGTGCCATTTTTCTTTTTATGGCCATTTCAACCATCTTTTGTGCTGAAAATAAGCCAGAAGGAACTAACTTGCGCCCAGTTTTAAAACCAAATTATCAAGGCAAAACACAATCTCCAACGCAATGAAGCAGTAAGCATCGGCAGACATATAGCTCCCCCGCCAATACTGCGCATGGCCCATTGAGTTTGTGACAAATATCAATTTATGTCCGAAACAAAGGCAACACGATTAGGTAAAGCAGCAAAAGAACTTGGCGTAAGTACAGGAACCATCACGGATTTCCTGTCCAAAAAAGGAGTGAAACTCGAAGACAGTCCGATGGCCAAGTTAGAGGGCGAAGCTTACGAAATGATTCTTGCGGAATTCGCTAAAGACAAGGCCGAATACGAAAAGTCTCACGCAGCTGCAGCAAAAGTCCGCGAATCCAGGTCTACCATTACACTCGAAGAAGCAAAGAAGAACAAGGAATTCGATAAGGTCGAAGAAGAACCCGAAATCGATTATTCCAAATTCAAAAGAAAGGTTGAGGTTAAAGAAAAGCCTGCTCCTCCGGCACCAGAACCACCTAAACCTGTTGCACCAATTGTGGTGGAATCACCAGCAATTGAAGAGGAAATTTCAGAAATTCCTGCAAAAAAAATTGCCAGGAAAAAGTCTGAAGAACCTGCCCAGGAAGTAATTGAAGATAAACCGAACGAAGTGCGTGTTGTAGGCAAAATTGACCTCGACGCTCTGGATTCTCCGAAAACCAAAGGACGCAAGAAAAAAGAAGAAGAAGATGCAGCCATTGCTGAAGAAGCGAAAAAAACTGCGAAAAACAAGAAAAAAGTTGAAGAAACTCCTGCTCCTGAACAAATAGCTCCAGTAATTCCCGTTGCTGTTGTTCCTGATGCGCCTGTGGAAAAAGAACTTATTCGTGTTAATGTAGCAAAGCTTGCAGGCCCCAAAGTGATGGGCAAAATCGTGCTTCCTACCGAAGCGGATAAGAAAAAACCAGATCAAAATAAAGGCAACGAATCTGCCGA
>JBJXFC010000145.1:0-2727 GCA_046153915.1 Flavobacteriales bacterium | reverse complement strand
TCACGAGGCGTTGATTCGGGTGGCCATTGAAAGCCATACGTCCATGGTGCTGCCAACAGAGTTTGGAGTTGCCCCTTCTACCATCGAATTCCGCAAAGTATGTGCACAGTAACCTGGGTTAAAACCTTTGACAACATAGTCGTAACCTCCAACAGGGACGAGCACATTGGTCGCCCGGCTGCGCATTTTCCGCATGTCGTGCAGCAAAAAAATCAACAACTTCTTTTCCCGAAAGACGGTCTTGCAGGTGGCACCTGGTTTGCCATTTCTGATTTGGGCAGAATAGCTGTATTGTTGAATGGTGCATTCGAAAAGCACATTCGCAAGCCAACCTACAATCGAAGCCGTGGATTGATTTTACTAGACATTCTTATGCATGAAGTACCTTTGGAAATATTCCAAACCATGGATTTTTCTGAGGTAGAACCATTCACCCTGATCTATTATGAAGGAAAAGCGGTGAACGAACTTCGATGGGATGCCGGGCAGAAATACACAAAAGAACTTGATCCCGAAGAACACCATATCTGGTCATCGTCCACATTGTATGAAGCAGATATAAGGCAAAAACGCGATGCGTTGTTCCACGAATTTGTTCTCACAGAAAATTCCATGAATGAAAATGCGCTTCTTGGTTTTCATCAATTCAATCATGGCGATTTCGAGAATGGATTTGTAATAGACCGAAATACCGGACTCAAAACAGTTAGTATCACACAGACCGTCATTTCGGAGAATGAAATAAATATGCGCTACCACGATTTGTTGGGCAACAGTATCAATTCTTCTCAGATTCCAATCCGAAAATTAGCGCTATCAATCACCGTATGAATCTGAAGAGCCGAATACACCGTTTGATTCATTGGGAATACTGGCCTATGTGGGCCATTTATCTGCCCGTAATGCCTTTTTGGTTTTATTATTCCTTGCGGGCGCGTTCATTTTTTTTCTTCAGTGCATCCAATCCCGGCATCAAGAATGGTGGCATGGCCATGGAGTCGAAAATGGATATTTACAATTTGATTCCGTCTCAATTTATTCCGAAAACATTTTTAGTTGATGGTCATCAGTCCATCTATGCGCTTAGGCAATTGCTTCAAAACGCTGGTATTTCTTATCCTCTCATTGTAAAACCGGATATTGGAATGAAAGCCTTTGCCGTTTGTAAAATAAAAAATGAGGAGGAACTGATTGACTACGCTTCAACGATCGGTGAAGCATTTATCGTTCAGGAATTAATTGTGTGGCCGCGGGAGGTTGGTGTCTTTTATCATCGTTTTCCAAAAGAGGAAAAGGGCAAAATTACAGGCATAGTCGAAAAAGAATTTCTGAAAGTTGTGGGCGATGGCATCCACACCATCGATGCATTGATAAACATGGAACCGCGAAGTGCCATGCGCATAAAAGCATTGCAAAAACTGCATGGCGATCATCTACAAACGATCCTAGAGCCGGGTGAAGAATTTGTACTGGTGCCATTTGGTAGTCATACGCGTGGTGCCAAATTCATAGATGCATCCAATCATATAACCGCAGAGTTGGAGCATTTGATGGACACCATTTGCAAACCGGTATCAGGTTTTTACTTTGGCCGTCTTGATATTCGTTTTGATGATATGGAAAGCCTGCAACGCGGAAAACATTTCAGTGTGATTGAGATCAATGGCGCGGGATCAGAGCCCACGCACATGTATGATCCATCGCATTCGCTGTTGTTTGCATGGAAAGAGATCATAAACCATTGGAGGATTCTTTTTGCTATAAGTCGTGAGAACAGAAAAGTGGGTCATACCAATATTTCTTTTCAGGAAGGCATGCGCATGATTGCCGACAATAAGAAACGAGAAGCCAAATTAAAACTCATCTGAGATGTCTAAATATTTGCACGGATTAATATTCCTCCTACTTTATCAAACTACCACCGCTCAGGAGAACCCAGTGAATCTTAATCATCCGGAAATTGGAATACAAGTCCAGGTATATCCCGCGGGAATCATCCCGACTTTGAATGCGGTTATACCACAATCCAAAAGCTTATCATGGAATTTCAGATTGGGATTAAACATCACCGACCGAAAAGACTTTAGTCCGGTGAATGATCACGAAGAAGGCATGGGATACGGCGGAAGCATTGGGCTTCAAAAACATTTTGTACTCGGAAAAGGTGAAATCAGAACAGGACTTAGTTGCGATGTTTGGAACATGAAGATTGACTGGGAGAATGACAAAGACACGCCACTTTTCACAAACGGAACGAGTACAACCCTTGTTGTTCAACCATGGATTCACGGAGGATATTTCGTACATCCGAATAAAACAAAACTTTCACTTGGAGCAGGAATTGGTCTCGGAAGAGAAATCAATGTTAAAACAAGCGGTCGTGAAGTGGCCCAGGGCTGGATGGGTAGTCTGTTTTTGGGAGTGGGTTACACGCTCAGATAACTATTCACAACACAATCGCAGCGCGATTCTCTGCGTCCACAATTCTTCAGAGCCTGCATCCTCAAAATGTTGCATAGCAACCTCTGTGCTTTCTCTGTGACCTCCGAGGCTCTGCGGTAAAAAATGGCGGTGCTCTTCTTGATCCAACACACCTTCGGTTGTGCGCTCCAGATCAAAGCTCTAGTTAAACGCGAGGAGATTCCACTCTTCGCATTACTCGTATGGATTGAGGTCTTCGTTTGGAAAGTATAATCGGGCATTGTAAAATGTGAGTGCATCTATGAC
>JBJXFC010000134.1:0-20093 GCA_046153915.1 Flavobacteriales bacterium | reverse complement strand
GAACGTGATATCACAAATTCTGAAAGCGGATGGCGAATTTACCTCAGGAAATTCCATGAAGTTCTAATTTTCTCAAGAACATTCATCTGATTGGATTGAATTTATCTGGCTATTTATCAGTGTGTTAGAATAGCTTAAATCGGATCCACATCCAAAGCCAGTCTGACTTGTCTGAACTGAGGTTGAAGAAGAACCTGCTTCATCATTACCACAAGGCGCGATTTTAACTCAAGACTTTCTGGCCGTTTATCCATTTTAATGAGCAATTGGCGCAGATAATAATTGTTGATTCTTGGGATATATGGTTTTTCCGGGCCCAACAATTTATCACCCAAAACTGCGCGCAATACTTTTGACATTTCGATCGAAACCTGTTCCACGACATCGTCTTCCTTGTGCTTCAAAGTGACACGCATCATGCGAACAAACGGCGGATATCCAAAATGATGGCGTTCGCGTATTTCTTTCTCATAAAATAGTTCATACGTTCCATCTTTTATCATTTCCAACAACCAGTGTTGTGGTGTGAAAGTCTGAATAATCACCTTACCCCTTTTATTCTTTCGACCTGCCCTGCCTGCAACCTGCATGATGAGTTGGTAGCTGCGTTCAACACTCCGAAAATCGGGATAATGCAGCATTTTATCTGCATTGATGATTCCCACCAAAGACACATTATCGAAATCAAGACCCTTCGTTACCATTTGTGTTCCTACCAGAATATTGGTATGACCCGATTCAAAATCTCCGATGATTTTCTGATATCCGGTCTTACTTCGCGTGGTTTCTAAATCCAGGCGCTGAGGTCGCGCATTCTCGATAAACAATTCAATGTCCTCTTCAATTTTTTCGGTTCCGAATCCAATCATTTTGACATCTGTACTTCCACATGCATGACATGCCTGCACAGGCGGCGTTGAGTATCCACAGTAATGGCATTTCAATACACCTTGAAGTTTGTGGTATGTAAGGCTCACATCACATCGCGTGCACTGCGGCACCCAACCACACGATTGGCATTCCCAAAGTGGCGTGTATCCTCTTCTGTTCTGAAATAGGATGACTTGTTCTTCTGATTGAAGCGCGAGTTGAATAGATTCCACCAAATGTGTAGAGAAATTATTCTTCATGGTTTTGGCCTTGGTATCCGGACGCAAATCACATATCTCGATTTCGGGCAATTCCATTCCACCAAAACGTTCTGTCAAACTTACCAGACCAAATCGTCCTTGTTTGGCATTCCAATAAGTTTCTACAGCAGGTGTTGCCGAACCCAACACTACTTTGGCACCAAATTGTTTTGCCAGCCAGATAGCAGTATCGCGCGCATGATAACGCGGTGCAGGATCGTGTTGTTTGAAGCTTTGTTCGTGTTCTTCGTCAACAACGATAAGTCCAAGTCTCTTGAATGGCAGAAACAATGCACTACGGGCGCCAAGAATAATATCACATTCGCCTGCCACGTCACTCAGCACTTTATTCCATACTTCAGTTCGTTCATTGTCGCTGTATCCGCTGTGATACACTCCCACACGTTTGCCAAAATATTTGCGAAGCCTATGAATAATTTGTGTGGTCAATGCAATTTCCGGTAACAAAAAAAGAACCTGTTTGCCTTCAGAAATTGTCTTTTCAATCAACGAAGCATAAACCTCTGTCTTTCCGCTGGAAGTAACTCCATGAAGCAGTATAACATCTTTAGACTCGTGTTCTTCATTGATTTTTATCAGTGCCTCCTGTTGGGCCGGAGATAATTCCTTCACACTGTCAGATGCAAGCAAATGGTTGGCAAGCCGGCCTGTTTCGCGAGTCTCTACGCGGAATATACCCTTTTCTGTCATGGCAGAAATTACAGAGGCATTCACTTTGGCTGCTTCCTGCAACTTCAATCGGGGTACCTCATTCTTTTTACCTTCATCCCATTTGCACATCTGCAAAAAAAGCATGAGTGTATCACTTTGTTTTTGTGATCTTCGTTTTTCAAGATCTGCAAAAACTACCTGCAGTTTTTCTTCGGAATCGGCGGCCGAACCCAGATGCACAAAATCGGTTGTGCGGGGTTTAAACTTTTCTCTCAATTCTTCTTCACTGCTGATGGCCATCTTTTCGATGAGTCCTTTCAGCACGGATTGCACTTGCGCCTTTTGAAGAATCTGAGCCACATCGTCGACGGTCGCACTGCCTCTTACCTGAAGGGCGCTGATGATCAATTGTTCCTGATCTGACCAGGTGTGCTCAAGTGTATGCCATTCGGGATTGAGGTAGAATTTGGTTTCACTTGATAGTTTTAATCCTGCGGGCAACGCGGCATTCATTACTTCTCCTGTTGTGCAACAGTAATAAGTGGCTATCCATTCCCAGAGTTGTAGTTGTGTTTCATGTATCAGAGGCTGGTCATCGAGAATGGCTTCCATGTACTTTGCTTCGTATCGCGCTGGCGCCGTTTTATGAATCCTTCTGATTATCGCCGTGAGTAATTTTGTTTTACCCAGTTGAACGATTATGCGCTGTCCAATCTGAATTTGATCATTCATGGTTTGCGGTACCCGATATGTCAGATACTGCGGCAAAGCCTGTGGAATAACAACATCAACGAAATAAGTAGCGCGCTCCATGAAGGGCGAAAGGTAGAATTGATTCCTGAAATTAAATCATTGAACGGGTCAATTTGTTGGACAAAAAAAAGGCGGTCCGAAGAGCCGCCTTTTTAAAATGTTTCTATCAATATTAGTTGATCATCACAATTTTTCGTGTGATGGTTTCATCGCCATTTGTGAATCGTACGAAATACACGCCGTCTTTCAGAATTGAACCGTCGAGCACAAATCTGCGCTCTTCATTGTTATCCATTGTTCCGCTGAACAACTGTGATGCAAGCGAACCTTTGAGGTCGAAAGCATTCACTTCCCAGATGCCCGCCTTTGAAGACTTCACGTTTACATAGGCATCTCCGTTCACCTGACGCACCACATCCATTGAAGCTTTTTCGGGTTCGGGTTGTGTTCCACCATTGTTGCTGATAACGGTAATTGTTTGTGTATGGCATTCTTCATTACCACTGCAGTCCGTTGCACACCATGTGCGCACAATCGTTGGACAATTAAGTCCTCCCACAAATTGCTCGCTAAATAGTACTTCTACATTGGAATCACAATTGTCAGAGGCAACAATTCCAGGATCGGCAGGCACAGGATCACTGCAATTCAATGTGATATCTGCAGGATAGTCACTCAGCGTTGGGCTGAAAAAGTCTGTAACAGTAATCACCTGAGAATCGGTTGTGATATTTCCACAGTCATCTGTAGCTGTCCATGTGCGCGTAAAAGTGTAGCCACAGTCATTCTGAACAGTTTCAGCATTTAATGACAGGTCCGGTTCTACAGTGCAATTATCTGTAGCGAATACATCGGCTGCCGGAATTGCTTCTGTGCAATCGATGCTGATATCATCCGGTACACCGATCAATTGTGGCGCAGCGTTGTCTTGCACAGTGATGGTCCAAATTTGTACGGTTTCATTGCCACAAGCATCACTGAATATCCAGGTACGAATCAGCGTATAGTCGTTTATACAAAGGCCATCCTGTGTTGATTCCGTTACATCTACAGTAACTGCAGAGCAATTGTCCTGGTATTCTACCAATGCCTCATTGATTGCTGGAATATTGCCGCAATCAACGGTTACGTCCACAGGGAACATAGTAACTACCGGAGGCTCATTGTCTGTGAGGTTGATAGTCTGGAAGGCGATATTTTGATTTCCGCAAGCATCAGAAACAATGTAGGTTCTGATAATAGTTCCGTTGCATGACGTTCCTATCAATTCATCGGTATAGATCAGATCAACGCTATTGCAATTGTCCATAGCTGTTGCATATACACCATTGATCTCCGTACAAGGCAATTCGATTTCAGATTGGAAATTGATGAACTGAGGAGCTTGTGTATCTGTAAACGAAATTGTTTGTGTGTATTCTTCTACATTTCCACAATCGTCTTCAGCAGTCCAGGTGCGGATTAATGAAAAGTCGCTTGGGCAGCTGCCGTCCACAATTTCTTCATTGAAGAAAACGAAGACTTCGCCACTGCAATTGTCTAATGCAGTAATCTCTGCAACATCCGGAACATTGTCGTCGCAACTCAGGAATTCATCGGCTGGATAATCTGACAATACCGGAGCCGTGGAATCTTCATAAACGATAGTCTGGATAAGGTCTGCCGAATTGTTGCAACCATCAGTTGCAGTCCAAACGCGCATCACAGAGTAGCCGCAAGGAAGGGGTGTTGTAAATTCAATGTAGTCAATTGTAACTGCACCACCACAATTGTCGGTTGCTGTTACTTCCACGATTGGCAAATCTTCGCCACATTCCAGGAAACCATCTTCCAAAGTATTATCAAATGATGGAGCAACGTCATCTACCACATTTATAATAAACTGAACATTGTTGATGTTACCGCAGCCATCAGTAGCAGACCAATTGTAAATCAATCCGTAGGTGCCTTCACATTCAGTGTAGAGAATATCTTCAGCGTATTCAATCGTTACATCAGAGCAAGCGTCGGTGAATGTGATATAATCCACTGTAACAACAGGGATATCTTCACATCCAACCGTAATTGCATCAGGAATCATGTTTGGCATTGGCATATCATTGTCATCAACGAATACATTTTGCTGAGCTGTTGCCGAATTACCGCAAGCATCCGTTGCTGTGAAGATTCGGATATAACTTCCTGCGCAATCGCCCATAAATTCGATTTCGGTTGTGATTGTTACTTCATTGCAATCGTCTTCTGCTGTGGGTTCTTCCAAAAGGAATTCATCACCACAAATGAGAAATACATCCTCTGGAACAAATGTGAACACCGGATCGGCTTCATCAATCACTGTAATTTCTTGCGTCGCTGTTGTAGAATTACCACATTCATCAATAGCAGTCCACATGCGAATAAAGATATAGCCACATTCCAGATCAGTCGTCTTCGCATGAAGGCTTATTTCAATATTCTCAGCAGCAGAACAATTGTCAGTTGCAACAATTACAGCATCTTCAACAGGATCATTGCAACCGATGGTGATATTTTCAGGAACACCAATAATGGTTGGGCCTTGCTCGTCTACCACGTAGATATTCCAGGTGTCAGTGGTAGTGTTTCCACAACCGTCTGTAAGTACCCACGTTCTATGCAGAATGTACGTATTCGGACAGTCCAGAGTTTCTATTTCTTCTGTTACATCCACCGTTACTGCAGTACAATTGTCCTGGTATGTAACACCGGCATCATCAACAGTTGGAATTTCATTGCAGCTTTGAACAGTAACATCTTCGGGGAAGGAGATCAGGGTTGGGGGAGTTTGGTCGACGATGGTGATGGATTGATTCGCGGTAACCTGGTTGCCGCAACCATCAGTTGCAATCCACTGGCGGATAAATCCTCCGGAACATCCAATACCACCGTTGTCCAGATCAACAAATGTTACTGTAACTCCGGAACACTCGTCAAAAGCCTGGGCTGTTTCTCCCAACACATCACCATTGCCTTCTCCTGTGCAGCTAATGTCTACATCATCAGGAACAACAACAAAAACCGGAGGAATGTTATCTTCAACAGTAATGGTTTGTGAAGCACTTGATTCATTGCCACACGCATCAACGGCAGTCCAGGTGCGCACAAACAAGTATCCGCACTCAAGTTGCACTGTGGAAGCAGATAGACTTATCGAGGCATTTGGGTCGCAATTGTCTGTTGCTACAACTACTGCATCGCTTACCTCGTCTCCGCAATTGATTGTGATATCTGATGGCACACCAATAATTGAAGGAGCAGTGCTATCAATAATCGTCAGTGTCCAGACATATTCTGTTTCGTTTCCACAATCGTCAATAAGAGTCCACGTGCGAATAAGGCTATAACTGCCGGCGCAATTTCCTTCCTCTATTGATTCGTTGAAAGAAACTTCAACTGAACCGCAATTATCAGAATATTCAAGGTTCGCACTTTCGGCAGAAGGAATATTATCACATTCGTATTCACCACTTTCAGGACCAGATGTTACTGTTGGTCCTTCTGTGTCTATCAAAGTAACGTTTACACTTTCTTCAGAAGTATTTCCACAAGCATCAGTGGCTGTATATATACGTGTGAAACTTCCGCCACACGTTTGTGAAGGAGCATCAACAAAAGTGATTGTTGGCTCAGAACAATTATCAGTAGCTATTGGTGAGTCAATTTCGATTGATTCTCCGCATAGACCCTGAATATCTCCCGGAACAAAAGTGAAAACAGGGGCTTCTTCATCGTTAAACGTAATTAACTGTTCTGCCTGTACCGTATTTCCACAGCCATCTTCGGCAGTAAATACGCGCAGAATGCCATCGCCGCAGCCGCTGCCTTGAGGTGTATCAACAAAAGTAACAGTTACATTGGAGCAGTCGTCAGTAGCTGTTGCCAGTGGAAGTTCATCAAGTGAAACTCCGCCATCTCCGCAAGATAGATTGATGTTCTCCGGAACAAAATCAAATTGAGGTGCGGCTTGATCGCTAAAAGAAATAACACGGCTTTCTTGTGTCGTATTGCCACAATTGTCAATAGCGGTCCAGGTGCGGATAAAGTCATAACCACAAGCATTTGGCTCCGTTGTAGCAACAAGTTCCACTTCAACATTGGTATCACAATTATCAACCGCTTCAACAACTGCTTCCGGAACAACATCGCCGCAAACAAGGCTTGCGTTATCCGGGAGTCCTATTAGTAACGGTGGTTGAGTATCGGACAGATTAATTGTCCAAACCCATTCGCTTGAATTTCCGCAATCATCGGTTAAGGTCCAAACACGCAACAACGATGCATTGCAATCAGTTCCCGTTGTTATTTCCTGAAAGTCGACACTCACCCCACCACAATTATCGCTGTACTCAACATTGGCTGATTCAACTGTGGGCACCTCTCCGCACGCAACATCAATATCCGCAGGGAATGAAGTCATAACAGGAGCTGATTCATCAACGATAGTTACGATAGTGCTTTGAATAGCCTGGTTGCCACAACCATCAAATGCACGCCAGATGCGGATAAAACTACCACCGCAATCGCCGGTTGGAACATCAACGTATTCGACGTATGTCATAGAACATGCATCCTCTACCAATGCGCTATCAAGCTCAAAAGTTTCTTCACATGTGATGGTAATATTCGGTGGAACAAAAGTGAAAATTGGATTCTGATTGTCTTCCACAGTAATCGTCTGGCTTACGGAAGATTCATTTCCACAATCATCCGTGGCAGTCCAGGTGCGTATGAATAGATAACCGCATTGCATTTGTTCTGTTGTTGCACTCAGGCTCACATTCACAATAGAACTGCAAAGATCAAATGCTTCTGCAGAAACTTCAGGGAATTCGTCACCACAATTGAGGGTGATATCCTCAGGCACATTTACAAAAACAGGTGGGGTAGTATCCACAACTTCAATTGTCCAAATCTGCGTTACTTCATTGTCGCAATCATCTGTTAAAGTATAAATATGTTGAAGTGTATATGTTCCTTCACAACTTCCCGGAATTATATTGTCTGTAACCGTCAATTGAACGTTGCTGCAGCCGCCTTCCCACTGCACATCCGGTGTTGGAATATTTTCTACAGCAGAACATTCTGAAGAAGTATTTACTGGGAAAACAGTGAATTCGAGGTCGCCTTCACCATAAAGATTTATCGTTTGATCGGCGGTAGTTGAATTACCGCAACCATCAGCAATCGTATAATGACGAATTACCTGTCCTCCATTACAACCTTCAGTTACAACTTCATCGGTGTAGGAATAATTCACTGAAGAACAGTCGTCAGTTGCTGTAATAAACACTCCCTGATAGTCTGTGCAAAGAAGTGAAATTACAAGATCATAATCGTTTACAACGGGTGCGCTATCATCAACAATTGAAATGGTTTGATCCTGATAAGACACATTGCCACAAGCATCTTCGGCGCGACAGATTTGTGTCCACGCAGTAGTTGCGCATCCTTCCGGGCCTGTTGTGCATGATTTATCTACGTTAACGTCACCATTGCCATCAACAGTCTGACCCATGTAATTTCCTTCGTAGGTATACCAGCCACTAAAACCTTCGTTGCCATTTTTGTTATTGGCAGCAATACCAGCCTGAAAGCCATAGTAGAAGTTTGCAGGCATGTGGTGTAATACAAGTTGAGTTCCTTCCAATGCGCCAATACCAGTAGCGGTAGCGAAACCTTCTTTCAATTCATAAAACGACCAATTGACATGTTCAGTAGTAGCTAGTTGCAAGTCGTCCTTGTAGTTGCGTCCTTGGGCGCTCCAGTCTGCCCAATTCGCTCCATTGTGGAACCACAGGTCTACCTCCATCATGAGCGAAGCATCACCTGCATTTACAATGGTGCCCCATAAGTGGCCTGTTCCATCTCCATAGAGCTGAAGATTTCCGGTTCCGTCAAAATTCCATGCGACGCTTGGTGCAGGAAGATCAGGAAACCAAAATGCCCAGTCTATGCCTGGGCCAAAAGCTGTAGAAATTATGCAGGACTCTGCAATATTTCCAGTTTCACTTACAAATGATGTAACTTCAACTTCGCCGGGACAACAGCTGCTGCTGGCGGCGCCGCATGCGTCAAAAGCAGGAATTTCATCGCTGCAATCGACTGTAATATCCATGGGGTCATTTGCAAACTCCGGCTGACATTGAGCATAAAGTTGGGGTGAAAGAAAAAAGCCTGCGATTACGAATAGACATTTAAAAATAAATGAATTCACATGGGCAGGAACGAGTAGTAGAGACGTTCTCACGATCATTAAAATTAGGTTAATGTTAAGCGTTGCGGTAAAGCGTCGAGGGTGGGACGAGTGCCTTTTCCAGCCACCAAAGTAAGCCAATTTTGGCCATTTCAAGGGAAAGATTCTGAAATTTCTTTTGAACGAAATTGCTAACGGGTGGAATTACATCCTTTCATGGCATTTTCAAAATGACAATTTCACATATTATTTTACTTAAGGACAGCGTGATATCAAACGGGTTCGTGGAAAAAGACTCGCCCATGAGGGCTTATCTTACACTAGTCCGGTAAACCAATTCCGCGAATTTTCCCCATGTCATTTAATTCCACGAAAAGTTGCTTTCTGGTGCCGTCAAAAAGTTCGAAATTGAGATAAAACTCATTTCCGGCTTCCAGCATGTCCTGGTAGCGGGCGCCATCCAAAGTTTTGCGAATCTGAGTAAACAACTCCAAGTGTTCTTTCATAGGCAAACTTTCCAGAAGCCCTGGCCCCAGATTTGCCTGAATAAACTCCTTATTGGTAGACTTATCTCTACCCTCCATAAAGCCAATCAAATTGCTGATGGTTGCAATATAATCCTCATTTTGTATATCTTTTAGGGTTACCGGAACGGGATCATACTGTCTGATTTCAGGTTCATAACCCGGAATCAACATCATGCGCCCAAGTTCCCAGGCGACATCTTGCATGCCTTTTTTGCTCGCATTGCTCGCGACATATACAAAGGTATTTTCATCTTCATAATTCAGATAATCAGCGAAAAAAATTCCATTGCCACCATTGTGTGTGATCAAACGCGTTTCTCTTTGAGTCAGGACAATAGACCATCCATACCCATAATGCGAGTGCCCTTCAGGATCCTCCGCGACGGATGGTGAATACATTATTGATTTCATTTTCTCATCCAAAATATCTTCACCTTGCAATGCTGTGTACCATTTGAACATATCTTCACAGGTAGACAATACGCCTCCATTGCATTTCAAATTCCAAAACGGACCGTTTGTATCCCACAATTTATCCAGAGACGTGCCTGTATTTTCTCCTCTTTTATTATAGCCAATTGCTATCTGCTTTAAATCCCACTTTGGTTGAACATAACCTGTGTTTTTCATTCCAGCCGGAAGCCATAAGTTTTCCCTGCAATAAGTTTCGTAGTCCTTACCAGAAAAAATCTCCACGATTGCACCCAGGATGCTATAGTTCACGTTAGAATAGTGATAAGAAGTACCTGGTTCAAAAAGTAACTTCGATTTCAAAGCGCTTTCAAGAAAAGTTGTCCGATCCATTTTATCATAGTCGTCTCCAAGCGCTTCAACAAAACCGGCCGACATGCAAAGGAGCTGATGAACTGTAATATTTGCTTTGTCAGCCGGAACATTCTGGAACACGGAGCCGAGTGTCATATCGACACTGATTTTACCCTGACTCACCAATTTCATAATAGCGGCCGCAGTAAATTGTTTCGTGATACTTCCTACTGTTGAAACAGTTGTACTCGTATTTAAAACTTTATCTTCCTGATTAGAAAAACCATACCCTTTTTTCAACAAAACGCTGCCGTCTTTGACACAAATAACAGAGGCCGAAAGACCTTTCTCATTCATTTGACTCATATAGGCATCCAGTCTTTCAGATAAATCCGAATTCTGAGAAAAACCAAATGAAGACAAAAAAAATACAGATAAGAAAAAAAACACTTTCATAGAGGTCAGGTATTTAGTGGTGCAAAAATGGAAAATTCCAATTGGCAAGTATCATAAAATCTTAGAAAGCTTGTTAACGTGGTATTACCACTGTTTATCCGGTCACATTTTCTGTGCCCAACATCTCTGCATTGCAATAAAACCGTGACGCGAACTAATGAATATCGACAATTTACCAGCTCCAAAATGTTTTGCGGCATTTGTTGAGGATTTGCCCGAGTTGAACCTTGAAATAAATTGACTCGCTTCATTTCCACTTTTGAGCAGTATTGAAGGAATAAGAAAATATTGAACTATTGCTCGAATATATTCACTTCTGTTTATTTCAAATGATAATCTTCCATGTAATGTTTGATTTGTCTGATCTTTTCCAGATAATCGGAAGGAACTGAAATTCTGTTTTCCGCATTGAATGAATGAATTTCTATTGCCCCAATCTCAATTCCTGTGCGCTCGTCAAATTCAAAATTTGAATTCATCATGGTTACATGCAATGAATCCATTGTCAGCGCCATACTCTTATCATGTTGCGTCAACATAAGCAATGAATTTTCTAAATAAATGTTCAGTGACTGAAATTTACCTTCGTCGCAATAAAGTAAATTTTGAATATTTTCAGATCCGTCAATAAAATAAACATCCGCATTGGCCTCAAGAATGCCGGTTTCAACATCGGTATAGGATCCAACCATACGAACCGATTTCAGCTTGTTTGCAAATTGGATTTCAACACATTGCATTTCACCCAATATGTACAATACGTCTCCATAGACCTCATAATACCCGACACTTTCTGAGCCTCCATAACTATGCGTTCTTAATTGAGTGGTTTTACCAAGTGACAAACGCTGCAAACTGCGATTTCCCTGTACAATGAGGTGGTTTATAGGCACATCTATCCCAATTATTTTTTCTTGAGCTTCAATTTGAAAAACGTCTTTATCCGCTTCAAAATGCTCGTCAATATAATTTCTTGCCGCGAGAAGATAGCCAAGAAATGAAAGTAGAAGTGTGAGATAAAATCCCAAAAGCAATAGATTACTTTTTTTCATTCTCATTTGGGGAATTTTTTTTGTTTGAATAATTGAAAGTATTTGTTCAACTCCGTTTCTTCCATATCGAGCATTTCCATGGTGCGAAAAACTGCAGGCAATTCGTTCTTCAGAAATTCGTCCTTCTTGTATTTTTTGATTTCACGAATGGATTTGTCGTGCACAAAATATCCAACACCACGTGTGACGGTAATAATTCCTGAACTCTCCATAAAATCATAACTGCGCTGAACAGTATTGGGATTCACCTGCAATTCGGCAGCTATCTCGCGTATCCCTGGAATGCGTTCGGTGTACGTGCCAGTTATTATACGTTCGCTCACCAGCTGTGCTACTTGCAGATAGATGGGTTTGTTGTCGTTAAAATTCATCGCACTTCCTTTTCCTTTAGTTTTAAATAAATGGCAGACCATAAAACAACAACAGCGAGAATAATTGCAAAGGTCAGAACATACAACAAAGGCATTTCGTCTTCCAAATATAAACTACTACCAAACCATTTCTGGGAGAGGTGTACAGCATATTCATCAAAATACCGCATGCGTTCTTCTTTCAATATTCCGAAGGAGAGCAATATCGCCAAAGCCACATTGCCGAAAATCAAAAGGCCGACACTTATGCTGGTAAGAACGAACGAAAAACGTCGGTAAAACAAAGAACCCAAAATGTAAAAACTATGGATGGTTGAATAAATCCCACCGATAAGCAAGATAAATAATTTGGAATATGGCATCTCCACAATCTGGGTCCAGAGTGCTATTCCATAATACCGCATTTCAGCTTTTTCGTTGTAAAGGGAATAGTCTGTTTCCAGAAATGGAATAGCGTGGCTTTTGAAATAAGCGAACATCACCTGCTCACATATCAGGTAAAAAAATGCACAGACAGCGGTAGGGACAACAAAACTAAATAAGAAAGCGAGCACTGTTTTTTCAAACTGGCTGGTTGGTATTGTCAGAAAACCTATCATCGCTTCTCGTCTATTCAGTCGGGCAAACATCCAGGTACCTATAAGTACTGAAATTACACCCAACCCAAATAGCACAATGGCCTGAAACTCATCTGGAAATTTCCTCGGATATCTACCACTTAATTCAACGGCAACCAGAATAATCGCCACAATGAGCGAAATGATCAATGCCGCTGCATAAGCCAACGCATATCCCCTTCCCAGCAGATTCAACTGAAATCTGAAATATTTAGCGAAGCGACTGAAACTAAAAAACTGATTGCTCATATCACTTCGAATTTAGTTGGTTTAAGATGGTCGTCTCGTGTTGTATCACGGCATTAAAAAAGGTCTCCAGATTCAGGCGAGAATCTTCTTTATCTGCATTCGGGTAAATGACCTCAATACCCTGCAAACCCTGCTCTGCATAGAGAAGATTTGCGAAGCCCTCTGTAGATGATACCCTTTTCATAACCAGTCTGGATTCAATTTCTGAAACTGAATTGTTCACCAGTAATTTTCCTTCATTGAGCAGAATAATCCTATCCAACAACATATCCAGGTCACGCACCTGATGGGTACTGATAAGCACTATCTGATCATCATTCACAAACTCAGACATCGATTTACGGAATTGTGATTTGCTTGGAATATCCAATCCATTTGTTGGTTCATCCAATAAAATCACCTCAGAATGCGACGCCAGAGCAACAGCAATCATAGCCTTTTTCTTTTGACCATAACTCATCTGACTAAATTTATCGCTTGCCTTGACATCAAAGGATATCATTAGCTTTTCGAAATCGGACAAACTGAACTTTGGATAAAACGTTGCAATGTTTTTGGCGTATTTCAGTACGGTGCCTTGCGGTGTATCAATTTCTTCAGGGAGCAAATAGACTGAACTCAAGAAATCGGGTAGTCGCCTGGAAGATATGCGATTGAATACTTTGCAATTTCCTTTTGAAGGGAAAAGTAAACCCGTGATGAGTTTCAACAATGTGCTTTTTCCGGTACCATTGGTGCCCAAAATACCATAGATACCACCCTGATCTATAGACAGACTAAAGCCCTGATACATCCGGCGCTTGCGGTAACCAAAATCAATGTTTTCGACTTGAATCATTGTGTGTTTTTGTACTAGTGTACTAGTTTAGTAGTACGCAAATCTAGACCAATTATTGTCTTGTCAAATTTATTTTCATCTTTGTTTCGGATAAAACCTGTCTATGAAAACAGAATTCGACCTGCAACCCACACTGCATGGCACTTTGCTCACTGCACAGCCATTGCAAACAAATGATTTTGAAGAATTGTTTTCAGCAGCGAGCGATCCAAAAATCTGGGAACAACATCCTAATCCTTTGCGCTATCAGCGCGAGGTGTTTCGGAATTTTTTCGACGGTGCGATTGCATCCGGTGGAGCTTTCCTTTTGAGAGAAAACAATTCTCAAAGAGCCATTGGCAGCTCACGTTTCTACGATTATGATCCTGAGAAAAGCAGAATACTCATCGGATATACTTTTCTGGCCTGCACATTCTGGGGTGGCTTTTACAACGGTGAGCTCAAAAAAATCATGCTTGATCATGCCTTTCAATTCGTTGACAATGTTCATTTCCATATTGGTTCACAAAACATTCGATCTCAAATAGCGATGGAACGTCTCGGTGGTTTCAAAGTGGACGAAATCAATGTCCCTTACTACGGTGAAAAAAGCACGCTAAATTTCATCTACGAAATTAATAAGGACAACTGGAGGCGTTAAGTCTACATTACTCTGTTACCCGTCTCTAGCGCATTCAAAATTTTAACTGCCGTCTTCATCGCAGTTACATCGTTGAACGAAATACGCAGACTTTCATCCTTCTCATACATTTTGCCCAGATTCGTATTGTTCTTAATGAAATCCAGAACCCGTGTGAATTTTTCACTTTGGTAATACGGTGAATCTTTTTTAGTAACAAAATAGCCGATCATCTTTCCGCTTTTAAGGATGAGCTTTTCCATACCAATCGCTCTGGCGTGCCAACGCAAACGCATGGTATCAATCAACGCCACTGTTGGCAATGGAATTGGTCCAAACCGGTCGATTAAGCGTGTCTGAAATTCTTCCAACCCTGCTTCCGTTTCCATATCATCGAGCTCTTTGTACAATGCAATACGCTCGGTAATACTGCTCACATATTCATCCGGAATGAGGATCTCAAAATCCGTTTCAAGAGTTGTCTCACGCACATAGTTTTGAGTTTTCCGGATTTCTTCGTCATACAAATCTGTAAAATGCTCTTGCTTCAATTCGTCCAGCGCTTCATTGAGAATTTTCTGATACGTCTCAAATCCAATATCGTTGATAAAACCACTTTGTTCTGCCCCAAGCAAATTTCCAGCTCCCCGGATATCCAAATCTTTCATCGCAATATGCAAACCACTGCCGAGATCACTAAATTGTTCCAATGTCTGCAGACGTTTCCGCGCATCATCGGTGAGTGCATGCAGCGCCGGCGCCAGCAGATAACAAAATGCCTTTTTATTGCTTCTGCCAACACGCCCGCGCAACTGATGCAGATCACTCATCCCAAAAAAATGTGCATCATTTACAATCATGGTATTGGCATTGGGAATATCCAATCCACTTTCTACAATGGCAGTGCTCACCAAAACATCTGCTTCACCTTCGATGAATTTTGTCATCACTTCTTCCAACTGATCACCTGTTAATTGACCATGACCCACAGCAATGCGCGCATCGGGAACAAGCCGCTGAATCATGCCTGCAACTTCTTTAATATTTCCAACCCGATTGTGAACGAAATACACCTGACCGCCTCGTTGAATTTCATAGCTGATGGCATCGCGCACTACTTCTTCATTGAATGGGCGCACTTCAGTCTGAATTGGATACCGATTGGGTGGAGCTGTTTGGATGAGACTCAGATCCCTCGCTCCCATCATCGAAAACTGCAAGGTGCGCGGAATGGGAGTAGCAGTCAACGTGAGTGTGTCCACATTCGCTTTCATCGTCTTGAGTTTGTCCTTTGTGCCCACCCCAAACTTTTGCTCTTCATCGATAATCAACAAACCAAGGTCCTTGAATTTCACTTTAGATCCTACCAGTGCATGGGTGCCAATGATGATGTCCACTTCTCCATTCTCCAGCTTCTTCAAAGTTTCGTTGGTTTGTGCTGTGGTTTTAAAACGATTGATGTAATCGACTTTTACAGGAAAATCTTTCAATCTCTTCGCAAAACTCTTGTAGTGTTGCAATGAAAGAACGGTTGTGGGAACCAGCACTGCCACTTGTTTTCCATCGGTGGCTGCCTTAAACGCTGCACGCATGGCAATTTCCGTTTTGCCAAATCCCACATCACCACAAACCAGTCTGTCCATAGGCGCTTCGGCTTGCATATCTTCTTTTACTGCCTGCGATGCTTTCAATTGATCTGGCGTATCTTCATACATAAATGAAGCCTCCAGCTCGGTCTGCATATAGGTATCCGGCGTGAATGCAAAACCCTTAGTTGCCTTTCGTTTTGCATACAACTTGATGAGGTCAAAAGCGATTTGTTTGACCTTCGTTTTGGTTTTGCGCTTTAGATTCTGCCAGGCATTGCTGCCCAGTTTATCAAGGGTAGGTTGAGTCCCATCCTTGCCCACAAATTTTGAAATGCGGTGAAGGGAATGGATGCTCACATACAACGTATCTCCGCCCTTGTACACAAGCCTAATGGCTTCCTGCTCTTTTCCATTTACATCCAACTTTTGCAAACCTGCAAATTTTCCAACCCCATGATCGATGTGCACCACATAATCGCCCGGTACAAGCGCCATGATTTCTTTTAAAGTCATTGCCTCTTTTGCCCGTGCAAAACCTTCCTTGAGACGAAATCGATGGTAACGCTCAAAAATCTGATGATCGGTATAAAGCAAAAATTTGATGCTGCGATCTATAAATCCTTCCGACAACTCTACAGTGAGTGGATCAAAATTTACAGCGTGATCTTTGTCTTCAAAAATCTGATACAACCTTTCGATCTGCTTAGGCTGGCCCGCCGCGACTACATTGGTATATCCAGCCTTTGCCTGGTTCGCAAGATTTGTTCCCAGCATATCAAAATTTTTGTTGAACGCCGGCTGTGGTTCCATATCAAAAGCAATGACCTCACCAGCCGTAAATTTTCGTTGTGAACCAAATTCTACAATAATCCTTTTATCCAATTGGCGGAAAAAATCCTGATTGGTGACATACAATTCCTGAGGCGGATCTCGCTTAATCACCTGTTGCAACTTTTCAAATTGCCGCTCAGCTTTTTCAAACTCCTGCTCAAATCGATTGATTGCACCCTCTACATCCCGAATCCAGATGCGGGTTTCAGTTGGCATAAACTCAAGAAATGAAATCCGCGCTTCCTCTGATTCCCGATTGGTAACATTGGGAACAATTGTGGCGCGCACCATCTGGGCAACACTTAGCTGTGTAGAAGGATCGAATTTGCGAATACTCTCCACATCGTTTCCAAACAACTCAATGCGGTACGGATGATCAAAACTGTATGAAAAAATATCGATGATTCCACCACGAATGGCATATTGACCGGGCTCATACACATAGTCTACTTTCGAAAATCCATAGGTATGCATCCACTCATCCACAAACTCCATATCAAGCTGATTGCCCTGTAGAATTTCAAATGTTGATGACTCAAGTTCCTGAACTGTAATCACTTTTTCCGTTAGTGCTTCGGGATATGTAATTACAACGACCTTCGATTGATCCTGTGCACTGCGTTTCTGAATTTCATTCATCACTTCAGCACGCATGGCCACATTGGCGTTTTCAGTTTGTTCTATTTCATAGGGAACACGCGCACTTCTGGGAAAAAACAAAAGCCTGCGGTTTTGGATCAACCCCGAAGTACTTTGACTTGCTGTTGCGCTGGATTCATCCGATTTTACTCCGAGCAAATTTTCCAGATCATTGAGAAAATAGGCCGCTTCTTCTTTATCCGGGAGAATAAATAGTACCGGTGCTGTCGATTTATCCAGACAAGCCGCAGCTATCACGGCACTTCCGCTTCCCACCAACCCGCGCACATGGATTTTTCCACCGCTTTTGCCCATGGCATTCGAAATAGCGCTCACACCTGCGTGTTGACTGTATTTTTTAATAATATCTGATATAACCATAGTGATTTTCCAAAAACAGTAAAGCCCCCGATGATGTTTCACCGGAGGTTAAAGGCGGCTCAAAAGTAAGCCAGAATCAGGTAATTCAGCTTTTTCATGCAGGTTCTTGAGTTCATTTTTCAGACAAATAACAACCTGATAATGTGAAATTATGATCATGTTTGCAGCTCATGATTCTAGCATCACAATTCCACAATCTGATTTCTCTGCCAGAATGGAAAAATCATGTCGTTGTATTGCATAGTCACGACTCCAAAAAACCAGCACTCATTGGGTTGGGATGCGAGGACCTTTTCCGCGTGAATCTCGAATCAGAAAAGACACTCGACGCATTTCAGATCTGGTTAGACCAAAACAAAGACTGGGTTTTTGGCTTTATCGCATACGATGCCAAAAATGCAATTGAAAACCTGACCTCCCGACATCCCAACACCACAGGATTTCCGGATTTGCATTTCGTAAAACCACGTGTTGTAATTCGCGTCGGGCAAGAAACAATCGAAGTTGTAAAAAACAATAGCCTACTTTCTTCTGATGCCATAATCGATCTTATTCATCATAAGGAATTTGTTGCTGTAGAAGAAGAACACATTGAGCTTCAACCTCGCATTACTCAGGTAGAATATCTCAGTGCCATTCGTCAATTGCTGCATCACATTCAACAGGGTGATATTTATGAAGTCAATTACTGCCAGGAGTTTTTTGGCAATCACACACTTCGCGATCCCTACCAACTTTGGGCGAAACTAAATTCGTTTACAGAAGCGCCGCTTTCAGCCTACATCCAATCAGAATCACTTTATCTGATGTGTGCATCACCAGAAAGGTTTATGCAAAAAATTGGTGATTCGATTATTTCGCAACCCATCAAAGGCACTATTCGAAGAGGACGTGATTTCAACGAAGATCAAATCCTGAAAGATGAACTGCACAATAACAAAAAAGAGAGAAGCGAAAATGTAATGATTGTAGATCTGGTGCGCAATGATTTGGCACAAATCGCTCAAAAAGGAAGTGTAGAAGTAGAAGAATTGTTCGGCATTCATTCGTTTAAGACCGTGCACCACATGATCTCGACCATTCGGGCCCGGGTTAAAGCTGAATGCACATTTACAGACATACTGCGTGCGATGTTCCCAATGGGTAGTATGACTGGTGCGCCGAAAATAAGGGCGATGCAATTGATTGATCAATACGAACACAATCGACGTGGTATTTACAGCGGAAGTGTTGGATACATAACACCGCAAGGCGATTTTGATTTTAATGTCGTTATCCGAAGTCTTGTATACAACAAAGACACTGCCTATTTAAGCTGTTGTGTAGGAAGCGCTATTACAGCGCAATGCGATCCTCAAAAAGAATACGAAGAATGCCTTCTTAAAGCAGAGGCCTTGTTTAAATCACTGAGTTCTCAGGAAGCAAAAACAACATCCAGCGAATCACAAATTGCACGCACAGCCAGTTGAATATCTTCGTTGGTATGAGCTGCTGATAAAAATCCTACCTCATATCCGCTCGGCCCAATGTAAACACCGCGCTCTAGTAGGGCATGATAAAATGGCGCAAAGAATTTCATGCTGTCCTCATCTATTTCATCCATGCGGCGAATGGCCTTTTTCTCACTGAAAGAAAGCCAGAAAATACTTCCCACAGAAAACATGCGGAAAGGATAGTTTTTTTCTGTTGCGTACTTCTGAACATTGTTGACGAGGTAATCCGTCTTTTCTTTCAACTCTTCGTAAAAACCGGGTCTCAAACATTCTGTGAGTTGTGCAATGCCTGCAGACATGGCCACCGGATTGCCACTCAATGTACCTGCCTGGTAAACATTACCTTCTGGCGCAACATGGCTCATCACTTCGGCACTTGATGCATATGCGCCAACAGGCATTCCGCCTCCAATGATTTTTCCAAATGCAATTACGTCGGGTTTGATGCCATAATACCCGGAAGCTCCTTCAAATCCCACACGGAATCCACTGATTACTTCATCGAATAAAAGCAGAATTCCCTCATGTGTGCACACTTCACGCAGGTATCTCAAAAAGTCTCCTTCCTGAAGAAGAAGTCCGTTGTTGGCCGGAATAGGCTCAATAGCCACAACAGCAATCTGATCTTTGTATTTCTTTACGGCTTCTTCCAAAGCATCTTTATCATTCAATGGAAGCACTATCGTTTCGTTCACATACGACTGCGGAATTCCGGCGGAAGAGGATGTTCCCAGTGTTGCCAAACCACTGCCAGCCTTCACAAGAAGTGCGTCTACGTGCCCATGATAACATCCTTCAAATTTGATAATTTTATCTCTTCCGGTATACCCTCTGGCCAGTCGTATTGCACTCATTGCTGCTTCGGTTCCGCTGCTTACAAAACGTATTTTTTCTACGTAG
>JBJXFC010000130.1:0-8901 GCA_046153915.1 Flavobacteriales bacterium | reverse complement strand
TTGGACTATTGAACATTGCTCTCGTCGGATTGAACAACTACCTTTACTTCAGTGAAAACATGATTAAATACCTGCCAGTAGTTCAAAAGATAAGTTTTGTTTCCTTTCTTGTATGGATCAGCTTCATGGATTTGCGTGTGTATCGATGCACATTTCTACTGTATAGATCCCATAAGACTTGAATGAACAATCGCTCTATCTGTGGCTTTCATTGGCCAGAATACATGCTTACATTTGACACAATGAAGCAATATTCTCTTTTCCTTTTTGCAAGCATCTCGTTACCACTTTTTACACCGGCCCAAATTGTGACCGACATCGACGGCAATAGCTACAACACCATTGCAATTGGTGAGCAGGTATGGATGCAGGAAAACCTAAAAACGACTCACTTTGCAAATGGCGACCCGATTGAAACAACAACCGTTGCGGTAAACAACGATAGCACAACAATCTATCAATGGACCTATGGTGATGATTCGTTGAACATTCCCATATATGGCCGACTCTATTCCTGGTTTGCTGTAACTGACAGCCGAAATGTTTGTCCGGTTGGATGGCATGTTGCCTCCGACGAAGAATGGACCGCACTTGCCATAGAGCTGGGCGGCAATGATGTGGCTGGTTTTAAAATGAAAGAAACAGGCACTGAACATTGGTCGATGACCGATACTGCTGTTACCAACTCCAGCGGATTTACAGCCCTTCCCGGTGGATTTCGCGGCAATCCCATGGGATTTACCGGTCTGGGTGTAAAAGGCCATTTCTGGACATCCACACCCTGGGGTTCTGATGCTTTTCCCAGGGCTTATACTTACCTTTTGCAAAGCCATACGGGCGAATTACAACAATCGATTGCAGTTGCGAATTGTGGTCTATCCGTGCGTTGCTTAGCTGGTGAGGTTTCGCAAATTCCTCAACCAACAACACAAAATACAATCTTCATTTTTCCAAATCCCGCTTCAGAGAATCTTACAATTCAGTTCGAAACACAGATGCACTTTCCGAGCGATATCCGCATATTCGATGCTGCAGGAAATCTGGTTTATTCAGACCAATTGGATAAAAATTGTACAACGCTTCAACTCGGCGCAATTTCTCCTGGCATCTACATTGTTAAGATTACCGGAATTGATTATACGCATGAGCACAGGCTGGTGATTGACTAAAATGAAAAAACGGATTTCGTTAAATCCAAGAGCAACTCATTTCCATTCCCACATCATCAAACCGAAATGCGAATTCCTACATGAATAATTCAAAATTGGCTGTTGTTAATTAAACAAAACAAATTGAAAACCAAGGCCAGCAAAGAACTTTTCATCTATCTTGGGACATTGCAATAAAAATATTCCAGCGTATGACATTCCGCAAAATTGTTTTCTTTACTTCACTCGTAATTTCTACACTGAGCTGCCACACGCAACGATCAGAATTTGCAAACAGCAAAGATTCAGTTGTTATTCATTACAGAACTTTTGGCGAAGGAGAACCGTTATTGATAATCAATGGCGGACCGGGCATGAACAGCGACGGTTTTGAGAGCCTTGCAGTAAAACTCTCAGAAACTTGTCAAACAATCATCTACGATCAAAGGGGAACCGGGAAATCTCTTTTACCCATCATAGATACTTCTACCATTACGATGCAACTCATGATTGATGATATTGAAAATCTCAGAAAAAAATTGCAGATTGAAAGTTGGTCAATACTTGGTCATTCCTTTGGCGGAATGGTGGCGTCCTATTATGCAACCAGGCATCCTGAAAAGATAAACAAACTCATTCTGTCATCTTCCGGTGGTATTGATCTTGAACTTCTAAGTTATGTGCGTGAAGCCATTGATTCAAAACTGAGTCCAACTGATCTCGATTCTGTGCGCTATTGGTCAGACAAAATTGCAGCGGGAGACACGAGCCATGCGACACGACTTGAAAGAGGGAAACACCTTGCTCCCGCATATGTATATGATACCCGCTATTTACCCGTAATCGCCGAAAGACTTACGCAAGGAAATGCCGAAATCAATCAACTCATGTGGGCAAATCTTCGAAAAATAAAATTCGATTGCGCACCACAACTTAAATCATTTACTAAACCCGTTCTGATTATTCAGGGAAAAGAAGACATTGTGCGATTGGAAACTGCTGAGAAAGCACAGGTCCTTTTACCCAATTGCAAATTTGTAATCATGGACCATTGCATTCACTATGGTTGGTTGGACAATCCTGAAGTGTATTTTAAAGAAGTAACTAATTTCCTGAATTCCTAATTCTAACCAGTAATCTCTACGATACAATCCAACTTCGTATGAAAATAGCAAACAAGTGGGTCTGTTCCATAACATGTCTCATGCTGATGATGATTTCGTGTGGTATATCTGTCTCAGAAAAAAGTCGGAACACCGACTCACATGCGGAGAAATCATCGTTGGATGAAAGCCAAATTTACCCTTCATTCCCCAATAATACAGTGACTGTTTTGGGCAGCAATGTGCTAAGCATTTTTCAAGACAGTCGTGACCATTATTGGTTTGGCACACAAAGCATGGGCGCATTTCGCTACGATGGAAAACAACTCATTCAGTTTACTGTGAAGGATGGTTTATCAGACAATCAAATACAAACCATTCAGGAAGACGCTGCGGGTATAATTTGGTTTGGAACCGGTGGTTTTGGAATCAGCAAATTTGATGGGCAAACTATAACACGTGTTGTGGATAGTGATAACGCTTCAGACTCGTCCATCCTCCCTTCATCCTGGTCGACAGGAGAGAACGATTTATGGTTTCATGCTAACGACGGGGCTTATAGGTATGATGGAAATTCCTTATTTCATCACGCTTTCAATTCATCCAACACCGTAGTATCCAATTTCACTGGCAGTAGCCTTCGTCCTGAAAGTGTGTATTGTATTCTGAAAGACAGTAAAGGAACGGTCTGGTTTGGCACACAAAGCAACGGTGTTGGCTATTACAATTCTTCGGAAGACAAGTCTGCTGAAAATCCCATTCACTGGCTGAACGAGAAAGGATTGAGTGGTCCTGCCCTACTCGCACTTTTTGAAGACCATACAGGAGCTATGTGGTTCGGAAACAATGGCACAGGGCTTTATCGGTATGATGGCAAAACACTTACAAACTTTACCGCGGAACATAACTTAAGCAATGATGCATTTCGTGAAAGCGGAAAAGCCGGACCAGGAACATTGGCGCGTATTTATACCGTCAACGAAGATAAAAGCGGAGATCTTTGGATTGGAACGGTAGATGCTGGCGTGTGGCGTTTTGATGGGGTCAAACTAACAAATTACACCACGCAGAATGGGCTTATAAGCAACGCTGTAACTATTATTTACAAAGATAGGAAAGGAGAACTTTGGTTTGGCACTGCGGGTAGCGGTGTATGTAAATTCGACGGAACAAAGTTCTCAAAATTTCTTCTTTCGACAAATTAGTTGGCCCGAAAATTCAAGATGCGCAAAGTCTAGCGTTAGCGGGCATTGGCACGAACGGAATTCAAAAAATGAATAACAACAATGACACTAGAGACTCATCTTATAAATGACACGAAAATTGCCGAAGTGCTTTCACCAGAAATAATAATTGGCAACGCCGAAGATGGACTGCAGCTCCTTGGCGACATATACTATCAGGATTTTGATAAAATAATAATATATGAGAAAAACATAACGCCTGATTTTTTTCAACTGGAAACAGGAATCGCAGGTGAAATACTTCAAAAGTTTTCCAATTATCGTGTGAGATTAGCGATAGTTGGTGACTTCTCAAAATATTTAGGCAACAGTCTAAAAGACTTCATTTTTGAAAGTAACAAGGTTGGACAAATAAATTTTGTAGGTTCTAAAATGGAAGCAATAAATGTGTTATCAAAAAACTGATCTCAACTTTGAATGGGCTGGTGAGAATAGGCAATGACCTTCAAACAGCTCCCACCAGCAATTGGCGGTTCAGTTGTTTCAAGAAGATTTGTTCTAAGAATAAAGTTCAGTGATATATTTGAAAAGTAGTGCCAGAAATCGCCAAATGCTGTTATTTGCAAAACGAAGGCTATTAAAAAAAGTAACTGATCCAAGATGTGATTCACAATTAAACGCTATGATCAACGCTGTAACGGTCAAAACAATTTACACCTGTTCGCTCGAACGCGCATTCAAAACACCCATGCTTTGTGATGTTGCCAAAGTGCACACAGGCTTTGGAATAATGCCGCGAGTTACCCATTGCACAGACGATGTCAATTGGGGTCAACCGGGATCTGGCAAAAAAGTGCATGTAGCCAAATCACTCACTTTCGCCGGTGGAGAATCCTCGACAGACAGTGTATTGGAGCGCATTGAGAATAAATACTGGAAAATTGAAGTGAGTGAATTCAAATCGTGGATGCTGGGCTTCACCAAATTTGTTGGTGAATGGAAGACCACCGAAATTTCACCGAATCGTATTCAGGTCGACTACACATACACGTTGCATTCCAATACAATCTGGCTTTATCCCATGAATTGGTTATTCACGCATACTTTCTGGAGAATTTACATGAAACGTGTGCTGGAGAATATTCGGAAAATGACTATGGCCAACGAACCCTATTTGTATCCATAAGCAGTTGTGAACGTGCACTAATCAAAAATGTCAGACGAAGTCAATATTCCATTTTAAATATCATCTTTGCTGCAACATTTCCATTCACATTACTCAGATGCATCCCATTATCAGAACAGATTCGACTCATTTCGATTTTCAGCAATTGGTTAAAGAGCTTGACCGGGACCTTGCCATTCGCGATGGAGAAGATCACGCCTTCTATGCGCAGTACAATAAAATTGACGCCATCAAACATGCTGTTGTCTTGTACGAAGACAAACGTGCTATAGGTTGCGGCGCCATCAAAGAATATGAACCGGGTGTGATGGAAGTGAAACGTATGTTTGTTCTACCCGAAAAACGAGGGCTTGGAATTGCCTCCAGGTTGTTGAAAGAACTTGAGGGCTGGGCATTGGAATTGGGATATCAGAAAACAATTCTTGAAACAGGAATAAAACAACCTGAAGCAATTGGTTTGTATACCAAAAACCATTACGCAAGGATTCCAAATTACGGACAATATGCCGGAGTGGACAATAGTGTGTGTTTTGAGAAAAATTTGGGCTAAAAAAGAACATACTTCGAACCTCACACATGATAAACTACAACAACAAAAAATTTAGACCTGTCGCGAATACTCCGAATGGTGAAACATCGCCTGATACCCTATTCATCTACAAACAAGAAGGCCGCATTCTTACATCAGAATATACGGGCGGTGAGATCGCAAAGGGTCATCTCATCGGAATCGTAGATTCGCAAGGCAACATTGAGATGCGTTACCATCAAATTAATAAGCGCGGAGAACTGATGACTGGCATATGCGCTTCCAAACCCGAAATACTCCTCTCAGGAAAAATCCGATTGCACGAAACCTGGGAATGGACATCGGGAGATAAATCAAAGGGAAGTTCGGTTCTTGAAGAGATCTAATTACAACCGTCGTATTAGGCATGGAAAGTATTGATTATTAAAATACTCCGGAACTCCGAATCAATCCCGACCCCCTATATCGAGGGCCTAAATAACCAGTTCCAATCCCGTCTGCAAATGCATCTTATTGTAATTTCAACAATTATTTACTTTTAGTCAGTTCTAACCGATGAATCCACCCTTTATTTGTTGTGATGAAAATAGCGCTATTTACAAACGAATTTCCACCGAATATCTATGGCGGAGCAGGCGTTCATATTGACTTCTTAAGTCATGAACTTTCAAAACTTGGCCATGTCGAAGTACGCTGTTTTGGAAATCAAACGGAAGAACTTAGAGGCATGCATGTGCAAGGCATTCAGTCTTCCTTAAACAAAATGGAAGACCCAGGGAATTCTCACATTAAAATGTTTCACAATCTGAGTCGCAACGTTGAGATGTCGCAGCACACGCAAGAAGCCGACATCATTCATTGCCACACATGGTATACCCATCTGGCCGGAATATTCTCACGTGAATTGCTGCAAGTGCCACTTATTCTCACAACTCATAGTCTCGAAACCCATCGCCCATGGAAAGTGGAACAACTGGGCAATGGATACTTCTTATCCCGTTGGATCGAACACCATGCATACAACACTGCGGATGGCGTAATTGCAGTCAGTCAGCAAATGAAAACAGATGTTGTGGAGGCCTATGGCATCCAACCAGAAAAAGTAACCGTGATTCACAATGGAATTGATCCTGAATTTTACTCACCGACTTTTGATAACGCTCTTTTGCAGGAATATGGAATAAATCCGGAGATTCCATTTGTGTTGTTTGTAGGAAGGATTACCCGTCAAAAAGGCATTTCACAACTGATAGCAACGGCTAAATATTTTAATAAAAACTGTCAGGTTGTGCTCTGCGCCGGAGCTCCTGATACACCCGAAATTGCCCGGGAAACAGAAGCCCTGATTTCGGATTTGCAGGCCAGCCGCGAAGGCGTCATTTTGATTTCAGAAATGTTGCCGCGAGAAAAAATCAAAGTATTGTACAGCCATGCGCGCGTATTTGCTTGTCCTTCGCTCTATGAGCCTTTTGGCATTATCAATCTGGAGGCGATGTCGTGTGAAACAGCGGTAGTCGCAAGTTCCGTTGGTGGCATTCCCGAAATAATTCAGGAAGATATTACCGGAAACCTAATTCCATTGGAAAGTGTTTCAAGAACTGATTTTAATCCCAAAGATCCCGTTTCTTTCCAAATGAATTTTGCCGCAAAAATCAATCGGCTGTTAGATGATGAAAGCCTGGCAATCGCAATGGGCAAAGCCGGGCGAAAAAGAGTGTTGGAAAAATTTAGTTGGGAATCGATTGCTAAAACGACGTTTCAATACTACCAGGAAGTCATTTCTAAATTCGAAAAAGAAAAAGCTTAACACACCAAAACTATGGCCGCATTTAAACCTGCAGAAAAAAGTACACTTGCTATCATCCTTGGCGGTGGTCAAGGCTCAAGGCTTTCCCCACTAACAGAAAGTCGCTCCAAACCTGCTGTTCCTATTGCAGGAAAATACCGCCTTGTGGACATTCCTATTTCAAATTGCATCAATTCTGAAATAAAAAGAATGTTTGTTTTGACACAGTTCAATTCTGCATCGCTCAATCAGCACATCAAAAACACGTATCACTTCAGTCACTTTAGCACAGCGTTTGTAGATATTCTGGCAGCCGAACAAACTCCTGATAATCCCACCTGGTTTCAGGGAACAGCTGATGCCGTGCGCCAGTGCATGAATCATTTTATGAATCACGAATTTGATTATGCCCTGATCCTTTCGGGCGATCAATTGTATCAAATGAACTTCAATGAAATGATAAACGCACACCGAGAAAGCGGAGCTGATATTTCAATTGCGACATTGCCGGTAAATGCCAAGGATGCACCGGGATTCGGAATACTCAAAACCAACGATGAAAATTTCATCACATCCTTTATCGAAAAGCCAGCAGCCAGCCTCTTACCAGATTGGACTTCGGATGTGAGCCAGGTGTCGAAAGCGGAGGGTAAGAACTACCTCGCTTCTATGGGTATCTATATTTTTAATCGTGAGCTCTTGGTGAAACTCATGTCCAATCCGGATACGAAAGATTTCGGCAAAGAAATAATCCCACAAGCCATCGGCAAACACAAAATACTGAGTTATCAATATGAAGGATATTGGACCGATATCGGAAATATCGATTCTTTCTTTGAAGCCAATCTCGGCCTGACAGACGACATTCCTCATTTTAATTTGTTTGACAACTCGAGTAAAATATACACCCGAGCCAGGGTTTTGCCACCTTCAAAAATAACAGGATCAACAACTCTCAACAGAACAGTAGTAGCTGAAGGATGCATTATCAACGGCGCAAAAATTGAGCATTCGGTAATTGGAATTCGCAACCGAATCGGATATGGAACAACCATTTCCAACTCGTATCTGATGGGTAATGACTTCTATCAAAATCTGGAGGAAATCAGATCCAACCAGAACAACCAAATCCTAAACATCGGCATCGGTGAACGCTGTGAAATAAACCATACCATTATAGATAAAAATTGCAGAATTGGCAACGATGTGAAATTGATCGGAGGCAAACATCTTAAGGACGCCAATACACCCCTATACACCATAAAAGATGGAATAATTGTAGTGAAAAAAGGAGCTACTATACCGAGTGGATTTGTTTTGGAATCGTTGTGAAGAATGGAACTAATTCTGTACTTGAGTTTCGGTTATAATTCTAAACTCGTTGACCAACTTGCGTCTGGCGGAGAAAACACATATGGATAAAATCGAGAAAACCCATTGCAGGTTCTGGTTTGTTATCCCTTTTACGTTCGTACTCTTATTGACCAACACTTCCTGCGACTCCATAAGACAACAGTCGCCTAAAGAAAATTCAGAGGTGGCTTTGGTTTTCGACACTTCCGAAATAAATGATCCACACACCATTTCCGCTGTGACTCATAACTACGCGGATGCAGCCGGAAAAAAACAGGGAATCTGGAAAAGTTACCTCAATGGCAAACTATGGAAAGAGGAAAATTTCAAGGACAATGTCTTGCATGGTAAGTCGAAGGTCTACAATTCAGATGGCGCTATTCAGGAATCACATTATTTCGATGGTCAGCTTCATGGACTGATTTTAGACTATTATCCAGACTCAACTTCTGCACATTACGCAGCATATTACGAGCAAGACAAACATGTATGGACAGCTTATCCATGGGAGCTGGAAAGCTACATTGTTCCTGTAAAAGGATTTCATTCATCAAAAGACACTGTAGAAATCAGTGTGCCCTACAATTCCGGTAAAACCATGTATGTCGGCAC
>JBJXFC010000127.1:0-3408 GCA_046153915.1 Flavobacteriales bacterium | reverse complement strand
TGACTTCGATCTCGCCCCTAAGCCTCACTGCTGCCTAATCTCGTTGATCAATTGGAATTCGTAATGGCGATTGATTGCAGTTGCATTTTAACTTTAGGAAGGCAGCTGCCTCTCCAATCGGAGAGGCTGGCTCACGACTTCGTCGAATTGAAATTCACAGACAAATCAGCATCCATGGCAAACGTCTTCGCAACTTACAATACGATTCAAATTTAGAGTATCGCTAAGCAAATCCGCAACCCAACCGCAACGCGATTCTCTGTTTGCACAGAATCGAACGACGAAGGAGTTCTGCTTCTTGTGCGCTCTTTTTATTACAGAGCCTACTTCCTTAAATCTTTGTGATCCTTTGCGGTAAAAAATGGAAGTGCTTATCGTAATCCAACACAGCTTCGATTGCAATGTCCCCATCAAAGTTCTCTAAACCTTAGAGGAGATTCCACACTTCGCTTTACACGTGTGTAATGACGTCTCTGGTTGGGGTGGAGCAAGTTGATACTATTCGAAGGAAAAGTGCATCTCAGCACATTAGACACGTTAGCATATTAGCACATTAAAAATGCATCCCCAATCGAAGGAAAACTCTTTTCGCAGACCGCGCCTCGCTCTAGTTCAAAACTCTGTCTTCCAAATGCTCCGTCAACGGCACCCAAAAGTCTTTCTTCCACGATTCGGTGAGCCATCCTGCACTTTCTTCGGGAACACCCATGTGATTAAAACTTACACGGCAACCCGTTTCGGTGGCTTCGATGTCGAAGATCACTGTTGTATACATGCCATCCGGAAATTGATCGTGGGTCCAGGATTGTACTATTCTGCGGTTCTCGATGAGGCGCAGCATATAGCCGTGGCATTTGTTGTTCCAGGCAAAAAATACGCCGCCTTCGTGACTATCCATTCTTGCCGACATGCCCGTGAGACGGGTCAAAAGATCGGCATCTGTGAGTGCTTTGTAAACATCTTTTACAGATGATTCCAGTTCTATGACCTGGAAAATATTATCAGTTTTGATTTTCATTTTTTCCTTTTGAATTTCTTTGATTAAAGGCATTTCATCATTTCAAAATGCAAAAAAACCAAATTCAAATTTATACATCAACGATTCCGATCCATGTTATTGTTTATCCGGATCGTTAAAAATTATCAACCAATTAGTTAAATCGAGCCCGAAGATTTTGCTGCAATTTGCGTGTGTATTCTTCTTTGATCCACGACAAATAGCTGTCTGTGCTGCGCGAAATGCAATAACTGTAATGTTTTACACGGCTTTTGATATCGGGTTCCAGAAGTTTTACAAGGTCCAATGCCTCGTAATAATCCTTGCAGTTTTCGGCTATAATCTGAGCATGTTGATTGATGCTCTTGTCCAATACATCTTTGGTGCGGCCTCCCATGCGCATTATACGCACATACTCTTCGCGGATATCGAAAGCGATGGACGGCGAATTGCGGAAACGCTCGCGGATTTCGAGTGGCATTTCATATACCATCTCTTTTTCCATCTGCTCGTCGCTCACTATCGTATCCATAAATGCATCGGGATGACGGAAAATTTCCTGCCAGTCGATGTGGCTTTCCCACAAACCAAAACGGCGGGCATTGTTGCCAAGGTCGATCACTGTAAACTCCGTTTTTCCCGGAATTACACGGCTGCCCCTGCCAATCATCTGGTGGTATAGCGTCAGGGATTTGGTGGCACGATTGAGAATGATTGTCTCAACCGTTGGTTCATCAAAACCTGTGGTTAAGATTGATACTGAGGTCAATATAGCGTCTGGCTTCTTGCGAAACCACTCGAGGATGTCTTTGCGTTCCTGTTCGGAATGGGTGTTGTCCAGATGACGGATTTCATACCCGGCATCCATAAACATTTGATACACCTGCTTGCTGGTATTGATACCATTGTTAAAAATCAGGGTTTTGGTGCCCATGGATTTCTGCTCGTAGGCATACATCAACTTTTCCTGCATGAAGAAATTGCCGTAAAGCTTTTCCGAACTGCTTACAGTATAGTCGCCATTGATACCAATCTTGAGCGAATGCAGACTTACATCGTAACTGTAAGTCGTAGCACGCGAAAGGAATTTCTTCTCGATCAGGTTGGAAATGCTTTCTCCAACGATAAGTTCCGAATAATTCTCATGCAAAGGCAACTGCACATTGCTGCTGAGCGGTGTGGCTGTAACTCCCAGAATGATCTGATTTTCGAACCACTTAAAGAGTTTCCTGAATGAATTGTAGTGGGCTTCATCGACTATCACCAGACCCAGGTTTTCGAAGTCCATCTTCTCGTCGCGGAGGCGGTTATTCAAGGTCTCCACCATTGCCACAAAACAGGTATAGTTCTTTTCATCGGGCAGGTTTTTGACCTTGCTCACAATGATTTTGTTGCTGAGACCGATATCGTCGAGGTGACGAGAAGTCTGTGCAAGCAATTCCACACGGTGGGTTAGAATAAGTACTTTCTTACCAGTTTCCTGAACGTAGCGGCGCGCTATTTCAGAGAATATTACAGTCTTTCCACCACCAGTAGGCAATTGAAAACAGAGATTGTAATTCTCAGGAAACTTGTTGATCCGTTCGAAAATTCTTTCGAGCGCATCGGCCTGGTAGTCATACAGTTTTTTCCCCTCTTTTATTTCCAGCAAATCCAACGATTCCAGCGTCATCTTCAAAATTTTCTTAAATGAAAAAAAGCGGGCAAAGATAGCCCTACTATTACCAGATTGCGATTATTTCGGTTAATCTGGTTTTCACAAATAATTACACTACTGATTATCAGACTATTTACCCTTCCTGCCTCCTGCAGTAAAAGTGATGTCATTTTGCTTAAAAACCTCACCTTTAACAGTTTTGCCCATCAGACAGATACTTCCGGTAATAACGCCTTTGGTGGTAAGTTGCATCAATAAGATCCGTTTGGAAGGTCCACAATAGGCTTGTTTATCGGTAGGATAACAAAACCATCCGCCGTCTTTGTGGCATTCGAGTCCTTTTCCTTCCTTTTCGAAAGCCGTAGGGTCAAAATTGATATTGCCCGTGTTGTTGTCGTAGTTGTCTACCGCTCCAATGGTCAGCCAGGAGTCAAATTTGAGCGAATCACTTTTGGCGGCATCATTGCGTTGGATGAGTTTGGAATAGGCAGCTCCTGTTTTGGCCTGGAAAAATGGCTTGGAACTTTCGATTTTCAAGGGATGAAGCGAATCACCATATACGATATAGAGTTGATCGCCTTCATTCATCAATTCGGCATAAATGCGGTAGGTCTTACCCGGCACTTTGCCTTCATTCTCTACTTCTTCAACAACGATTTTGCTAAACTGGGCCCCGCTGGTGAGCCAGCAAAAAAGGGAGAGGCCGATAATCACGCATTGTTTCATAGTGCAAATATCGCAACCGAATGCCCCA
>JBJXFC010000370.1:0-3710 GCA_046153915.1 Flavobacteriales bacterium | reverse complement strand
GTCCCCGAAACTCTGGGGTGTCGCAGCACTACTACCGTAGTCATTACCCCCAATCTTTATTTTTTTGAAGAAACAAACAAATAAGAAGAGCAGATAGGTGAAATATCTGATTACGTTTGACAGACTTACCGATATAGCTCATGAAAATTTTGCTCACCTTGGCTGTTACTTTTTACACAGGAGTTTTAGCTGCTCAAAACCTTGTGCCCAATCCAAGTTTTGAACAATATACCCAATGTCCAAGTGGTGGTGATCTTGTCGCGTATTGCACACATTGGTGGGATTGGATACAATCACCGGATTATTTCAATGTGTGTGCTGCTGAAACTGAAGTAGGGATTCCTTCTAATCAATTTGGAAATCAATCTCCTTCAAGTGGCACGGGGTATATTGGTTTGTTCACGTATTATTCTAACAAAGAGTCATACCGCGAAGTTGCTGTCACTCAATTGAACAATCCACTTGAAGTTGGACAGATTTACTATGCAAGCTTCAAAATTTCTCCAACATTAATGATTGACACCAATAGCGGTATTGCTCATTTGTTCTCAAATAACATTGGGTTAAAATTTTTTCAGGAAATAAATGATACCAGTTTGAGTTTCTTAGAATTTACGAACAATGCAGACCTTTATTTAGAAGAAGTCATAACAGATACTTCAAACTGGTTCAACATAAGCGGCACATTTGAAGCTACGGAAACATTTTCTTATTTGGCCATTGGTAATTTTTTCTCGAACGAACTCACGGATACGCTGCATACAAATTCAAGCAACAATTTTGCGGCATATTTTTATGTAGATGATGTATGTGTTTCAATGAATCCTTTGGACTGTGGGGCAACTGGTCTTGAAGGTAGTTCATTGGATGAAACGTTTCTCTTTCCAAATCCCGCAAATGATGTGTTACACATCAAATCAATGAATTCAAATTTACTGGATCAATTTGAATTATACGACTCCTGGGGTAGGCAAATATTACTTCCAAGTAAGAAAGATTCTGCTGACGGGATCGACATTGATTGCGGGACGTTAATCAATGGATGTTATTATATCAAAATTCAAAGTGAAGACTCGGTTTTTACAAGACAAATAATAATCCAACATTAAAAAATCAAAACGATGAAAAAATTACTTCTGCTTAATTCACTTCTGCTGATCTCAATCATTTCACAATCTCAAAATGAATGGAAATGGACTGGCAATACGGATGTAACAACAACAGGCATACTTGGCTCGACAGATTCCGATGTAATTGATATTTCGCTTAGAACAAGCAGTTCAAGTGAACCCGTGAGAATCTATGGTTCTACTGGTGCTATTTCCTTCGGAAGTTCCAATTCCTTGTCTGGATTGAGAGCCTTGGCGAGTGGTATCAACAATACTGTTGATGGTGAAAATTGTGTGGCTCTTGGTAGTTTAAATACAATTACCTCTTCGGCAATTTCTGGGTTTGCTGCCGGTCGCTTGAATACTGTTTCTGCAGATTTTGCCATTGCGCTTGGTGTCAACAATGTGGCTTCTGACGAAGGGGCAGTTGCTTTAGGCGATGCTTGCATAGCTTCGGGCCACGATGCTATTTCAGGTGGTGAGAGTTGTGAATCGGCAGGTGTTACCTCCATATCATTTGGAAATGCGGTGCGTTCATTAGCTGATTGCTCAATAACCTTAGGCAAAGGCTTAGATATTACGAATCCACTGAATAACAATACTGAGAACTCTTTCATGGTTGGTTTTGACCACACGCTGCCCACCCTTTTCGTTGGTGGTTTGCTATCATCAGATGACTTCGGCAATGTAGGTATTGCTACCGATGCGCCTATCGCAAGGCTGCATGTGATAAGAGATGCTTCATTGGAAGAAGGCACCGTTAGCATATATCAAACTGCCAGATTTGAATTGGAAGGTGCAGAGGGTGGCGCCAATGAAAACAACGCTGTTTACATCAACAGCAATACCCCCAGTTCTGAAAATCCACCTTATTTGCAGCGTGGTTTGTATTCTGTTTCGTTTGGTGCCCGCTCAAATTTTGCAGGTGAGTTCCGCGCTGATGCGTCTTCGGATACAGGTGCAAATACAGGTCTGTATGGAATTGCAGATGCTGTATTCAACAACTCATCAACGAATATGGGTGTTTATGGTCGGGGTCAATATGGCGCCACGAGCATTGGAGTATTTGGAATTGCAGGCGCTTCTGCTGCATTCAACTATGGAATTGCAGGAACCGCAAGTGGTGTCAACGCTTGGGCCGGATATTTTTCAGGTACTGTCTTTGCTTCTGGTGGTTTTACACCAAGTGATGAATCTCTAAAGACAAACATCAATGAAATAGGAAATTTCGGCATGGAGACAATATTGGGTCTCGAGCCAAAAATCTACGAATACAATTTGGAAGAATATCCTCAAATGAATTTGCCAGAAGGCGATCAGGCCGGATTCCTTGCACAGGATTTAGAACAGGTGTTGCCAAGCTTAGTAAAAACAGCGGTGCAACCCGAAGTGAGAGACGAAGAAGGAAATATTGTTCATGAACAAGTTACGTTCAAAGCCATCAACTATGAGGGCATAATTCCATTTCTGGTGGCAGGTATGCAAGAGCAGCAAAATCAACTCGCAGAAAAACAGACACAGATAGAAGATCTCCAAGCTCAGATAACTGAGTTGGCGGGATTGATTAACGACTGTTGTAACGACACAAGATCTGAGGAATTAGAAGAAGATGAAGAGGTGCTGCACCTTAACTTGACTTCACCAACAGAAGAGCAGAATGATCAAAATGCTATGGATGTTACGTTGACAGCAAACGGTGCCATCCTTTATCAGAACAATCCAAATCCTACGGTGCATGGCAAAACTTCCATCCGATATTTTCTTCCTCAGGAAACAGCAAGTGCTGAGATACACTTTCATGACGCAACCGGTGAAATCATTCGAGTGGTTGTGTTGACAGACAAAGGGAGTGGCTTGATAAATTTAGATGCTTCCGAGATTGCTGTTGGTGTTTATACATATTCTTTGGTAATAAACGGTAAGGTTGTCGATACAAAAAAAATGATTAAAAGCTAATGTCATTCATTCTGTTTTTGCCCAGCAGGATCGCAATTTCTTCAAGGATGCAGTTTAGCGCAGCGGTAACCTCCCTAAAGGACTGTGTATTTGAGCCATTCGTTCCCGCCCTGTGTCACGGTCATTCCAACCGTGCGCAGGCCAAGTGCGACAGCAAAGGGTGGAATCTGTCGGAACACGGCTACCGCAGTCATCCTATGCTTTACCCCCATCGCGCAAGTCTGAGCGCAGCGGAGACTTGTGTGTATCATGCATCAAGTCTTTGACTTGATAACCCCAATCACCCAAGACCGTCTTTCTCGCATTTGCAATGGTGAGGTGTTATCCTTTTGAGGCATTTATATATTTGTGTATCATGACTTAGAGGAAAAACCCGGATGGTCACTTCCCCCAATTGCGCAAGATTGCATCTCGTGCGGTTTATTCGACCAGACTGTGTCTGGTCAAAACATGCAATAGCATACACTCAATACACTTTGGCAGATTCCACGTTTACCTGCACACAAACCCCCCATCGCGCAAGTCTGAGCGCAGCGGAGACTTGTGTGTTTCATGCATCGCGTCTTTGACTTGATAAGCCCCAACACCCGATTGCATCTCGTGCGGGCTATGCGACCAGACTGTGTCTGGTCAAAACATGCAATA
>JBJXFC010000101.1:0-5020 GCA_046153915.1 Flavobacteriales bacterium | reverse complement strand
ACAAATCGCACTCCACCTGTTATGCCTGGATTGCTTACCAGACTGCTTATTTAAAGGCTCACTATCCGGCAGAATACATGGCTGCTGTGTTGAGCAATAACATGAACGATATCAAGCAGGTTACATTTTTCATGACAGAATGTAAAAAGCAAAATATCAAAGTGCTTGGTCCGGATGTCAATGAATCCAAATCACTTTTTAGTGTCAATGAAAAAGGAGAAATTCGTTTTGGACTTGCGGCAGTAAAAGGCGTTGGAGAAAGCGCAGTAGAAAGTATTATTTCTGAGCAAAAGAATGGCACTTTCAATTCCATCTTTGATTTTCTTGCCCGGGTAGATTCTAAGGCATCCAATAAAAAAACGCTCTAAAACCTTGCATTATCAGGTGCGTTGGACTCATTCAAAATCAATCGCGCGGCCTTCTTTGCCCCGGATGGCAAAAGTGAATCGTATATCGAAACACTGGTTCGTTTTGCTTCCAATACCCGTGATAGCAAAAACACCAACCAGGTTTCCCTCTTTGGCGATGCAGAAGAAATTGTAATGGTAGAACCTCAAGCTCCTGTTGTTGAATCATGGGATACCATGTCGCAATTGTCGCGAGAAAAAGAAGTAGTGGGTATGTTCATCAGCGGACATCCACTCGATGATTTTGATCTGGAGATAAAAAGTTTTTGCAGTGAAGGCGGATTGTTACTTCTCCAAAACATGGAAGCAGTTGGTCCGCGCGAATTGCGTCTGGCCGGAACCATTGTAGAGTTCAACGAAAAAATTGCCCGCACAAGCAACAAACCTTTTGGCACATTTAAGATGGAGGACTATGATAGTTCTCACGAATTTATTCTTTTCGGCGAAGACTATCTCAAATACAAACACCTTCTCACAATGGGCGGCAAACTTTTCGTTGTAGGCCGTGTGCAACAACGCAAATGGAATGGTGAAATCAGCGGCATGGAATTCCGCATCAACCGCATCGAACCACTTTTTGAAGTGCGCGAAAAAATGGGGCGTTACCTCGATATCCAGATTCCCCTCGAATTACTCAATGACGATGTCATCGAAAAAATCGCCACGCGTCTCAAGAACGGTACAGGCAAAACCCAGGTGCGTATGCATGTGCGCAGCAAAGAAGGTGATCTCAAATTGCCCGCAGGATCATTTAACAAAGTGAGTATTGGGAATGATGTATTGAAGGAGCTGGATGAAGTGAGTAGTATTGAGTGGAGTGTGAGCGAGAGTTGAGAGGAAGATGCTAGACGCTAGACGCTAGACGCTAGACTCTAGACGATAAATACAACGGACTGTAAAAGCAAGTATTCTATTATTATACGAAAGCATGTCGTATATCTCTGTGTTCCCTCTGTGCACTCTGAGTCTCTGTGGTGGAAAAGCGGAATGCGAATCTCAACCCCTTACCCGAAACTTCGCTGCAAACGTAAACCCAATCGTCTTGGCGCGAAGGATGGCATCCGACGCTTTGGGCCCCGAAAAAAGATCATTTACCGTCGCTTCAAACAGCTTAAGCCATTCATCGAAGTGTTCATCTTTCAAATGCATGTGTGCATGTTTGTCGAATACATTGGTGGTATATCCCGCTTCATCCAACAATACAAACGACCAGAAATGGATCATACGTGGTTTGTGTTTCTCAAAGTCGAGGTGTGCGAAAAATGGCGCCAATAGAGCATTCTCCAGCACACGGCTATAAAACTCATCCACCAGAAGAATTACATCTTCTTTGTTCGAAATATCTTTCATTGGTAATTTAGTTAATCAGATCTTGTGTACCTTCCACTTGCCATTCCACAAAAACGCCAGAGACAAAATACCGATGAAGAAGAAGTACACATAATCTGCTGTCCACACCAAATGTATGGGCCATTTCCAGATATACACCATCACATAAGCCACACTGATATACATCATGGTTGTAAACATCTCCACCAAAAATCCTTTGAATGCATTGCCACTGCCTTCCAAAGTGGCCAGCAGTATATTGGTGAAGGCAAATACCAACATCGCCGGCAACACCACCCACATGCAATCTGCTGTTTGTTGAATGATAGCCGGATCTGTTGTAAATAGTCGGGCGATGGCTTCCGGATACAACCACAATCCATGGCTCAACAGCAATAAGCCTACAAAATTGAGCAACATCATCTTCACAATTGTAGGAATCAGATCTTTTTGTCTGCCCTCTGCAATCAAGCCACTGATATACGTTTTGGTTGTTGTGCTAAATCCACCTACACTCACGTACATCAGCGAATACATATTGCGCACGATGAATGACGACTGCAATTCCTGTTCGCCCATGTCGTCGATAAATTTAAAGAACAAACTCCAAACACCAAGTGCCAACAGCATCTGCATGGAAATGGGCAGTCCGAGTTTGATGATTTCCCACGAGTGCTTTACAGGAAGTTGATACATGTAGCGGTTCACATCATAGTCCGCCTGACTTTTGCTATACCACGTATAAATAAGAGCAAATAAAAATGCACAACCTTCAGCAATTGTGGCAGCAAGCGCACCTCCGGCAATACCCATTTCCGGCAATCCAAAATGACCGAAAATCAATCCATAGGCAAGGATCATATTCACCACAGACGTAATGATTGTTGTATACATCATCACGCGGGTTTTGGCTATTCCGCTCCAGAAAGCGTTTAGTATAAGTGTAGGTGTATAGAAGAAAAATCCGAAAGACCGATAAAAAATAAATTGCATCATGTATTCCTGCACATTTTCTGAAGAAAGCCAATCCTTCATCAATGGCGGAAAAACAAAAAACAACAGTGCGAATTGAACGAAAGCGGTAACGATTGCAATCCAGAATGCATTGCCAACAATAGCGCCCACATCTCCATTGCGTTGCTCACCTTTTCTCCTTGCTACCAGTATCTGAGCAGCATTGCTTAATCCAATACCAATCATCACCAACGTGATGTACAACAATCCAACGTAAGCAGCCGCGCTCATGGCATTGCCATCGATTCTGGCCGAAAAATAATTATCCGTAAAGGCGACAATAAACTGCACAAAATATCCCAGACTAACTGGTGTGGCCATCATCAATATGGCTTTCACAGATATGTCCAGTTTATAGGAAGGTATTTCTGCTTCAGATTTCAAAAAGGTAGTGGACTAAATCAGGCGCAACATACGGACGGCTTACACTCCCGAAATACGATGAACGTCATTATTATTCCGTTCGATGTCATTCTTGACATTCTGTATGCGCACAGCAATATTGGCGAAAACGGCATAGCCATTGTTCATCAACCACAACATAGCATCATCGCTGTTGTCACCGCAGCGAGCCATTTTCTCCAGAATATCAAACTCGTGCTTGCGAAGCCACAGCAGAGCATTCACATTTCCCTCTGCACCATTGATCAATGCCATCAGATGTGGAAATCCCTTTTTCATCAGCCAGTCGCGGGCTTCAGGTTGATTGTGTAGAGCATGAACAAATATCCCAAGTTCTGGATAGCCATTCTCTATGAGCCATTCACGGATTTCTTTGTTGCCCGAAATGGCTTCACCCCAGGCCAGTAAAATCTTATTCGGATACTCCATTTTCACGATTCAAAGTAAACAAAAAAACACTCGTCGAAAAAACTTAATTAAATCCTAAAAACACTATCAAAAGTTCCCTTCCAACCTAAATTTGCCGCCGTTTTTAAAATTCAATAATCGAAAAAAAATGAAAAAAAATTTTATTATCCTGACAATTGCCCTCATCCCTTGCTTTTTGTCAGCCCAGGTTAGCCCAACAGCCGACGAAGAAAAAAACATGAAAACCCTGGCTGCCGCAGCCGATACTGGTTGGTCTCGAGCAGGAACTATCAATATTGGAGTTTCTGGAGCTTATTTTAATCAATGGGCCGCGGGTGGAATCAACTCAGTTGGTATCAATGGACTTTTGAACTATGGCGCTAATTACAGAGATGGTAAAAATGCCTGGGACAATACACTCATCGTAGCATACGGAATGCTAAACCAGGGCTTTACAACAAGCGATTCCTGGGTAAAAACAGACGATCGTTTTGATTTCACTTCCAAATATGGCCGTCCGATAAAAGAGAACTTGTACTATGCTGCTCTTTTGAATTTCAATACCCAATTCGCACCGGGTTATGCCCCGGGAAGCAATGGACTGCCAAACAGAGATGCGAAGATTTCCAACTTTCTGGCTCCTGCCCGTTTGCTTTTGGCTCTTGGTCTTGACTACAAGCCAAAACCAGAGTTATCTGTATTCTTCTCTCCCGCTACCTACCGCGGCATCTATGTTTTTGACGAGTTACTGGCCGCTCAAGGAGCTTTTGGAGTAGAAAAAGGTGCTGTAACTACTCTTGGTGATGGGGATAATATAACGTATAGAATTGATACTGCAGGAGCAACTGCCCGTCATGAAGTGGGTGCATATCTCCGCGTTAATTATGCCAGGAAATTCACCGAAAACTTCAACCTGACTTCGAAGCTCGAATTATTCAGCAATTATCTTGACAAGCCGGGTAATATTGATCTTGCATGGGAAACCATTGCGGCATGGAAACTGGGAAAATACTTCTCAGTAACCACTTCAGTTAACTTTCTTTACGACGACAACACCAATGTTACAAAATCTATAGTTGAAAACATCGACAATGGTGATGGAACAACAACTTCCACTACACGCACGTATTTGTCGAAAGGATTGCAAACAAGGATTGTCTCGACACTTGGATTGACATACAATTTCTAGGAAATACTATTTTAGATTAAGAAGGGTCATCGCTTGATGGCCCTTTTTTGTTGGGGTCGCTCCGCGATGCCAGAGGTCGCTCCGCGACAGGTTTAGGTTCACCGCAGAGGCGCAGAGAGAGCGAAATATATTTCGTGAAGGAGTTTACACAGAGAAAACTTTGAAAAAGCGATTTTTGAATCGAAGCTAAAACTGTATTTAGTCTTTTGTCTAGAGTCTAGCATCTTTCTCGCACTTCGCCTATCGCACATCGCTGTACGTCTAATTCACC
>JBJXFC010000092.1:0-10144 GCA_046153915.1 Flavobacteriales bacterium | reverse complement strand
ATGGATGCTTATGAAATTGGTTCTGTGGCGAAGACCATCACTTCGGCTTGCATTCTCCAATTGCACGACGAAGGTTTTCTAAGCATTGAAGACAGCATTGGAGAATGGATTGACAACATCCCGAATGTGAATCCGGATGTCACTATTCGTCAGCTGCTTCAACACAAAAGTGGATTGTACGATGTGTTTTCCAATCCGGACTTTCAAATAGCCATAAACTCCGATATTGACTCTGTCTGGGATGCGCAGGTTTTGATCGAAACCTTTATCGAAGCACCCATTTTTAGTCCCGGTGCCGCATGGTCGTATTGCAATACCAACTATTTACTTCTGGGAATTATCATCGAAGAAGCTACAGGAAATCCATTTTACGTCGAAATGCGCAATCGCTTTTTTGATCCTTTGGCTTTAAGCACTTTTGGTATTCCTTCCTTCGAGCCATACACAGAACCAATTGCACACGTATGGATGGACATAACAGGAGATGGTGTTACAGAAGATGCACATTGGTTTTATATGATTTACAACTCCTTGAATTCTGCGGCCGGCGCTGCAGGTGGGTATTTCGCCCGTCCATCCGAAGTTTCGAAATGGATGCGCACGTATATGCGTGGTGATTTGCTCAGTGTTGCTTTGATGGATGATGCCATGACAACAAGCGCTGCACCGGGTCTTCCGGGAACAACTTACGGACTTGGCATTATGCGGAAAATGTTCGAGGGTTGCGAGGGATTTGGTCATGGCGGCGACCTGGGTTATTCTGCAAGTTCGTGGTATTTCCCAGAGAAGGATATAAGCATTACGGTTTGTAACAACGATGCCGATGTTATTTCCTGGGATCTCGCTCCGGTTGTTGCAGCCCTTCTGAAAACAATCAAAGACTACGATGAATTAAATTCAGCTATTTCCGATGATACCGATGATGACTTGTCTGTTGTTGCTTATCCAAATCCATTTTCTGATCAATTCACATTGCAACTGAACTCTGAAAGTTCTCATCAAAGATTCGATATTAAGTTGATGAGCATCCTGGGTGAAATCGTGGAGATGAAATCCGTCACCAAGTTGGGTGGTCAACAGACTTATCTGGTTTTCGATCAATTGGAGACAGTGGCAGATGGCATTTATTTCATAGAAATAGTTTCTGATAAAAATGAAAAGACCATTTTAAAGATGGTAAAGTAGAGGAAAAATCCTTTTCTCACATCACAAAACCGGATTGGCCAAAAGTGGCTGGTCCGGTTTTTATTTATCGGTGAAACAGACTGCATTGCCGCTCATCACAAATCCCCGCAATTTACTTTTTTCTTAAGCTAGTTTTGGGATTACAAATAGTCTTATGTATTCCTTTATATCCGACACCTACCAGCACCGCATTTCTATACCACGGAACACGAACGTGGTTGTCTACTCCTTGTTTTCAAATCTTCAATGTCGTGTTCCTTTCAGTCGATTTTCGATTAAATATGTAGGTTTGGGAAGTGAAATTTATAAGATCAATGGTAATCGATACGATGTGCGATCCGGCGAATACCTCCTTGCGAATCAATTCGCTGAAGGCAACATTGAGATTGAAAGTAAATCTCAGGTAAGTGGCATTTGCATAGATATTTTGCCAGAAGTTATTTCGGATGTGGTTTCAAGTTTTCGTCGACCCGATACTCTAATCCCGGATCACGAACTGGATGTGTTTTTTAATTCAACACAGTTTCCGGAAAACCTCTATAAAAGCGGAAGCACAGAAGTTGGGAGAATGATGAAACAACTTGAGTTGGAGTTGAAAGACAATCCCATGAATAGATACTCCTTCAACAACGAGTTTTATTATACACTTGCCGAAAAAGTCATTGAAGATCATGTCCCGATATACAAACAACTTCAGAATTTGTCAGAACACAAATTGACAACAGGAAAGGAGCTTTTGCGCAAAGTATATCAGGGAAAAAATCTCATTGATGAATTCTATAAGGCGGGTTTGGACATGTCACAAGTGGCTCACGAATGCTGTATGTCCGAATATCACTACTACCGCATTTTCAAAAAAGTGATGGGAATTAGTCCTTATCAATACCTGATTAAAAAACGGCTTGATTTTGCGCTTGAACAAATGCGCGATGGAGGTGCAAGTGTTTCACGAATTGCTGAGGAAGTGGGATTTTCTGATCTGGCCGCGTTTAGCAAAGCGTTTAAGAAACAATTTGGCCTGGCGCCAAGTCATTTTTTTCGTTCGAATTAGCAGGATTTTACAAATTTTATCTTAATTAAATCTTCGATCTTCGAAGCATGAATAATTTGTCTATGATGCATTTCTATTTTCAATTTCGTGTACTCTGTGTATTCGGTTTTATGCTTGTTGCCTTGAATAACCATGGACAACAGAATTATACTGTCTCGGGCCGAATCGTGGATTCATTGCAACAGCCCATTGACGGTGTTATTGTTAATTTGCTCAGAACCGCAGATAGCATCTTAGTCAAAACCGCCCTCACCGAAGTGGATGGTCGTTTTTCGGTTCTTCTCAATCAGGAAGGAAATTATTTTTTGCTCGCGACTATGTTGGGGTATGACAATTTTGTAAGTGAAAATTTTGAACTGAGAGATGGTGTTGCAGAGAGGAAATTTCCCAGCATTTCGCTGAATGCTGCTGCAGGCCAAATGACAGCGGTCAACATTCAGGGACAAAAACTTTTTGCCGAGAAAAAAATAGACAGGGTAACCATCAATCCGGAAGCCATGATTAGCAATGCAGGGACTACCGCTTTGGAAGTGTTGGAAAAGGCGCCCGGCGTGCAGGTAGACCTTAATGGAAATATCAGTTTGCATGGGAAACAGGGCGTCGTTATAATGATAGATGACAAACCGACTTATCTGGGTGCCGCTGAACTTGCGAATTACCTCAAGTCAATTCCTTCATCCTCCATTAGCACTATCGACATTATGACGAATCCACCGGCACAATACGATGCTGCAGGCAATGTGGGGGTTATCAATATCAAAATCAAAAAGAACAGGGCCGAAGGGTTGAATGGTGGAATCAATGTGAGTTATGGTCAGGGATTTTATCACCGCACCAACAACAGTGTGAATCTCAATTACCGAATCAACAAAATCAATGTATTCACGAACCTCAGTTACAACGAAAACAACAGCTACCAGGACCTTACCATCAATCGCAATTATTTTGATGATGATCGAACATTGACTTCAGAATTTGTTCAGCAGACTTTTATCAAGATGCAGAACCGAAGCGCCACTGGTCGACTTGGCATCGACTATTACATTAACGACAAACACACACTTGGTATCATGGGAAGTGGTTTTTACACTAAATCGATTACCAATACAAGCAATCTTGCAACAGTTGAGGATGGCAACAACAACCTGCAAAATGAGGTATTGGCCATAAGTCCTACAGATCGCGATTTTATCAATGGAAGTGGAAATATCAACTATGCATTTGTGATGGATAGCCTTGGACAACAGCTTTCTGTAAATCTGGACTATTCGCAATACGACTCGCAGCTTGATCAGTCTTTATTGAGTTACACGTATTCTCCGACAGATTCTTTATTGGGTAGGACCAACCTGGTGAGCACACTGCCAAGTGATATTCAGATTGCCACTGCCAAAGTGGATTACACTAAACCTTTTGCCAGTGGTGGTCGTTTTGAAAGTGGTGCGAAGACCAGTTACATCAAGACAAACAACATTGCCAATTTTTATGACGAGAGCAATGGCGTACTCACCACCAATTTTGATTTTACCAATCAGTTTGAATACACCGAAAGAATTCAGGCAGCATACTTGAACTACAGCAAAGACTTTAAACGATTTTCACTTCAGACAGGTTTGCGCTATGAGAATACTGAAATCGAGGGTTATCAGTATGGCAACGAAATGAAATCGGATTCGGGTTTTTCTCGCACGTACAACAACCTCTTTCCAACGGTGTATCTGATGTATCAGGCGGATACGTTGGGTAAACACACACTTGGTTTTTCGTATGGTCGGCGCATAGATCGTCCCAATTATCAAGACATGAATCCTTTCACCTATCCACTTGATCGGTTTACGTTGTATTCGGGAAATCCGTTTTTGCAGCCAACATTCTCACACAATTTTGAATTGTCGCATACGTATTTGGGTAAAATCACAACAACACTTTTATACAGCCACACCGAGAATGTAATCAGCGAAACCATCGAACAAAATACAGCGATTTTTTACAGTAGGCCGGGCAATATTGGCAAGCAAATTTCATCCGGTATTTCGGTGAATGGTGCATTCAACATCAAAAAGTGGTGGGTGCTTCAATTGTATTCTGAAGTGATGTACCAACAATACACGGCTACATTGTATGGACAGGATCTTGACAACCGCGGTACTTATTGGTACATCGGGCCAACCAACCAATTTATTCTTTCTCCTAAATGGAATCTGGAGGTGGGGGGAACCTATCAAACCAGTGTGGTGCTTGGACAGTTTCTGACAATTCCTGTGGGATCTGTTCGTGCTGCTGTGGCTATGAAATGCCTCAAAAATCAGGGCACTTTGAAACTTGTTGTCAACGATGTCTTTTTTACGAATCAGCCCGGTGGTGATATCAGAAGCTTGTATAATTCAACTGCCAACTGGTATAGTGTGCTTGATACGCGTGTTGTTACGGTGGCATTTGGTTATCGATTCAATAAGGGGCAGAGCAGGGCTTTGCGGACTGTGGGTGGATCGGATAGTGAGAAGAGCAGGGTGAAATAAAGTTGCTCCGCAACAGGGAATAAACCGCAGAGACGCTGAGACGCAGAGGATTTGGTGATATTGATTTCGGAATGGTTGAGAGAGCGGAGAATCGCGCTTCGATTGGAGAGAGTTGCTCCGCAACGGGTTTTAACTGCAGATGACGCAGAGATATTACTCCGCAATGGCGTGGATGCCTCTTGAAGGACAACACTGAATCGCACACCCGGAATATCGCGGTACGCATATCGCAATACGCACATCGCGTTCCTATTATCTTGCGTCCATGAATCAGGATGCACTATCAGAACTCAGAGCGTCTTCTGTCTTCTGGGGAAAACTCAATGAATTTGGAAGTGTGCGCACTTTCCAGGAGGGTGAAGTGATTTTAAGCGAGAATGCCTACATACGGGCCATTCCCATAGTGACTAGTGGCAGTATCAAAGTCATTCGCACGGATGAGGAAGGACGGCATATTCTGCTGTATTATATTACGGCTGGCGAGAGTTGCATAATGTCTTTTCTTGGCGGAATTCACCACGATACCAGCAAGGTTATGGCCATCGCAGAAGAAGAGACCGAAATTCTTTTTATACCAGTCGATAAGGTGACTGATTTTATCCGGGAATATCCTGAATGGCTGGATTATATCTTCAAATTGTATCATAAACGTTTCGAAGAATTGCTGCAGGTTGTGAACGATGTGGCCTTCAAAAAAATGGACGAACGTCTGCTGGATTTTTTGCACAAAAAGGCAGAGGTTACCAATTCGAAGACCATCCATATTACCCATGAAAATCTGGCTGATGAGCTGGGTTCGGCGCGCGTGGTCATTTCCAGGCTTCTCAAACAAATGGAGGACAATGGCCTTGTGCAGCTTGGCCGCAACAAAATTATCCTTGTGTAACATAGGTTGCTGTGGAGGCGATTTAGTTGGTGGAAATTTGCGCCATAATCAACAACTAAATTGACAACACAATGAAACCAAACATGGGAACTGAGGACAAGATCCTCCGCATCGTGGCAGCTATCGTTATAGCTATTCTTTATTTTACAAATGTTATATCCGGAACTGTAGCAATCGTGCTGCTTGTTCTTGCTGCTGTTTTTATACTCACGAGTCTAGTAAGTTTTTGTCCGCTTTATGCTCCTTTTGGACTATCAACACGTCGTAAGAATCAAAATCAATAATTCCATAGACTTGAAATTAATTCTCAAATACAAACGGACTCTGCTCGGATTGATAGTAGGAGCGGCAGTGGGCTATGGGTGGTATGCTCTTATAGGCTGTAAAACCGGCACTTGCGCCATCACTTCCAGCCCCATTAACAGCACATTGTATTTCGCTGGATTGGGTGCTCTTATGGCGAATACGTTTATTATGGATAAGAAAGGTTCAAAGGCACAAACACAATTAGAAAAATCAGATAATTAGTCAAATGAATATCGAACAAATAATCAAAGAAAAATCGGGTGTTGTAATCGACGTGCGCACCCGCGAAGAATTCAGCGGCGGACACGTGGCGGGTTCTATGAATATCCCGCTTCAGGAAATTCCTGAACGTATGGATGAAATAAAAGCCATGAACAAAGATATTATTTTGTGTTGTGCTTCTGGCAACCGCAGCGGACAAGCGCAAAGATACCTTTCTCAATTGGGTATACCATGTGAGAACGGCGGCTCATGGCTCGATGTCAATTATTATCAATCTCAAACCGCATAGTTATGTTGAATGCAATTAAAAGTTTATTCGGTGTGGCAGCCAAAGTGGACTTCCGCGAATTGAAAGAACAAGGAGCAATCATTTTGGATGTTCGTTCGAAGGGCGAATACCAGGGCGGACACATCAGTGGATCGATGAATATTTCTGTTGATCAGTTGAGTTCGAATCTGAGCAAATTGAAGGACAAAAATCAACCTATCATCACCTGTTGCGCTTCCGGAATGCGCAGTGCTTCCGCTAAAAGTATTCTCAAATCCAATGGATATACCAACGTACACAACGGAGGTGGTTGGTTAAGTCTGCGATCAAAACTATGATACAAACACTTCTCACAGGCTGGACATTTATGCGGTGGATCCGCCTGGCCATTGGTGTTTTTATCGGCATCCAGGCGATTCGTATGCACGATGGTGTAAGTGGAATGTTTGCGGCTTTTTTCTTGTTTCAGGCTGTCACGAATACGGGCTGTTGCGGATCTTCGGGATGTGCAACGCCATCACCCCGCGAAACAAAATCCACTGTTGATGATGTGCAGTTCGAAGAGGTTAAAGTGATGAATTCCGGCCACAAAAAATAAACAAATGAATACAGAAGAGCACATTTATAAAGTTGATCTCAATTGGATAGAAGCCCGCAAAGGACTGCTTCAAATCGATGATCAGACTGCAACAGTTGAAGTAGCTACTCCACCGCCTTTCAATGGTGGACTGGAAGGTTATTGGTCGCCTGAGCATTTACTCACCGCGTCGGTATCGTCTTGTTTTATGACGACATTTCTCGCCATTGCAGAAAATTCGAAATTGCAATTCACGTCCTTTTCATGCAGTGCAAAAGGAATTCTTGAGCAGGTGGAAGGCAAATGGTTGATGACAGAAATTCAGCTCTTTCCCAAAGTAGATTTGGCAGATGAGAACGACCGCGAAAAAGCAGTCCGGGTATTTACCAAATCTGAAGCAGCATGCCTGATTTCGAATTCCATAAAAATGAAAGTATCTTTACACCATTCAACTCGAATAGAAAATGTCGGATAAATTTTCGGAAATAATAAACAGCGAGACGCCCGTTCTTGTTGATTTTTTCGCGGAATGGTGTGGGCCCTGCAAAACCATGAAGCCTATTCTCGATGATCTTAAATCTGAGATTGGCGAACAAGCACGCATTCTTAAAATAGACGTGGATAAAAATCCGCAGGTATCTCAGCAATTCCAGATCCGGGGCGTACCTACTTTGATTTTATTTCAAAAGGGCCAGATTAAATGGAGACAATCCGGTGTAGTTTCGGCTCACCAACTCAAACAAATCATTCAGCAATATTCTCATTAAATGAAGCATACGTTAATCATAGCCATGTCTTTTGTTCTGGCACTTTTCAGTTGTTCTGATACAAAATCACAGGATTCAAAAAGTGATCTTACTGCGCAGGAGTTTGCTGCACAGATCAAAAATTCTCCCAATGGAATTGTATTGGATGTGCGCACCCCGGGAGAATTCAGCGGTGGTCATCTGGCCAATGCGCTAAACATCGATTGGAATGGAAATAACTTCGACACCGAAGTAAAGAAACTGGATAAAAACAAACCGCTATTTGTGTATTGCAAAGGGGGTGGAAGAAGTGCGTCGGCAGCAGATCGTCTGAGGGCACTCGGATTTACAAAAGTCTATGAGTTGGCTGGTGGTATCCTGGCTTGGGAGGCAGCGAAGATGCCGGTGGAGAAGTGAGGTTGCTCCGCAACTGTTTTTAACCGCAGAGTCCGCAGAGAAAAGACGCGCAGAGGACGCAGAGGCTTTCTATTGAGCAAAAATTAAATTGAATAGCGCACTGCCCCATTTGCGTACTTAGCGGTTTTTACTTCGCGTGCTTTGCGGTAAAAAAAAAGCCACCACTCGAAATCCGACATAACATCTCAAAAGCCTCTTCAATCGGTTCCGTGGTACTCTTCAGCACATTAGCACATTAGTCACATTAGCACATTATTTCAGCTCTTCCTTCAAAAACTTCCCAGTCCACGAAGCTTTCACCTTACTCACTTCTTCCGGTGTGCCTTCTGCAATGATTTCTCCACCGCCATGACCACCTTCCGGACCGAGGTCTATCAGGTGATCTGCTATTTTGATGATGTCCATGTTGTGTTCGATCACCAATACGCTGTTGCCACGATCGGTGAGTCTGTTGAGTACGTTGATCAACATCTGCACATCCTGGAAATGCAATCCTGTTGTTGGTTCATCAAGTATGTAAATGGTTTTTCCGGTATCGCGTTTGCTGAGTTCGGTTGATAGTTTTACGCGCTGAGCTTCGCCACCACTAAGTGTTGTGCTATGTTGTCCTAAAGTGATATATCCCAATCCAACATCCTGCAATGTTTTTACAACGCTTTGGATGCGCGGTATGTTGTCGAAAAATTCTACTGCATCATCTACCGTCATATCCAATACATCTGCAATGCTTTTTCCTTTATAACGAATTTCCAACGTTTCCCGGTTGTAGCGTTTGCCATTGCAGGTTTCACAATGCACCAATACATCGGGAAGAAAATTCATCTCGATGGTTTTTACTCCAGCTCCTTTGCACGTCTCGCATCGTCCCCCACTTACATTGAACGAAAAACGACCAGGCTGATATCCGCGCACTTTTGCTTCGGGTAATGAGGAATAAAGATTGCGAATGTCGGTAAACATCCCTGTGTAGGTACTCGGATTGCTGCGCGGTGTGCGGCCAATAGGACTCTGATCTATTTCAATCACTTTGTCGAGGTGCTCCAGTCCTTTGATTTTTTTGAATGGCAAAGGTTTTTTTACACCATTGAAAAAATGCTCGTTGAGAATAGGGTAGAGGGTATGCGATATCAACGATGATTTTCCTCCACCACTTACTCCGGTGATGCAAACAAATTTTCCGAGTGGCAATTTGAGTGTCACATTTTTGAGATTGTGACCGGTCGCTCCTTCCAGAATAAGTTGTTTGCCATTGCCTTTGCGTCGTTCTTTTGGAACAGCAATGCGTATATCTCCACGCAGGTATTGAGCTGTTAAACTATCGCCTTTTACCAACTTTTTAGGATCACCTTGCGCCATAATCCTGCCGCCATGTGTTCCCGCACCCGGACCAATGTCCAAAAGGTGATCACTCTCCAGCATCATGTCGCGATCATGTTCTACTACAATTCCACTGTTGCCTCCATCGCGCAATGCCTTGAGAGAATTGATTAATCGGTGATTGTCGCGTTGATGCAATCCGATACTCGGTTCATCTAAAATATAAAGCACTCCCACCAATTGTGATCCTATCTGTGTTGCCAGGCGAATACGTTGTGCTTCTCCACCGCTCAATGTGCGCGATCCACGGTTGAGCGTGAGGTATTCCAATCCCACATTGACAAGGAAACCGAGTCGCGAACGAATTTCTTTCAGTGGCTCGGTGGCAATGGCAACCTGCCGTTGACTCATTTTGTATTCAACTCCGTCAAACCATTTGGCCAGACTGCTTAGGTCCATCGCCGTGAGGTCGAAGATATTTTTATTCGCAATACGGAAATACAAAGCTTCTTTTTTCAAACGACTTCCTCCACATTCTTCGCAGGTGCGCTTATTCATGAAAGATTCTGCCCAGCGCTTCAATCCAGGGCTAGCTTCATCGTCGGTTTGTTTTTCGATTGTTGCTATTACACCTTCGAATTTGACCTGGT
>JBJXFC010000075.1:0-23366 GCA_046153915.1 Flavobacteriales bacterium | reverse complement strand
GTAATACCCAAGTTCGCCTTCGTTTTTCATAGCCCAGATATCCTTGTCGATGGTGCTTAGTGATATAGCTTCACCACCTGCACCATAAAGATCTTCTTCACAGGCCTGTCGGAGATCTTCGCGAGTGGGGTAGGGTTTGCCTTTGTTCTTAAGACATCGATCAATAACACGGTAGCGGAGGAGAGCATATTTGTTGGCAGGCATAGATCTATATTTTTGGGAGAATTTTGTCCGCCAAATATGCACGAATTTCAGGCAGAATTTTTAAGGAGCAAGCCGGTATAGAAACCAATTAAAATCTTCGTCCACCTTATACACCAATCGGTCGTGTAATCTGCTAGGCCTTCCTTGCCAGAATTCAAAATAATGCGGTACAATTCTGAATCCGCCCCAGTGTGGTGGCCTTGGAACATCCATTCCTTCAAATTTGGAAGTGTAAAGTGCAACATTGTTTTCCAATTCTTCGCGTGTTCTTAGTTCAGCACTTTGTGCACTGGCCCAGGCTCCTATCTGACTTTCTCTTGGGCGAGATTTAAAATACTCATCACTTTCGGATTCAGAAACCTTGCGGGCGATACCAAGAACGCGCACTTGTCTTTCCAATGTATTCCAGAAAAAATTCATGGACACTTTTTCATCACTGGAAATTTGTTTGCCCTTGGCGCTATCATAATTTGTGAAGAAGGTAAATCCATCGCGCTCATGTCCACGTAGCAATACAATGCGCGATTGAGGATATCCATCCGGATCGATGGTGGAAATCGTAAATGCGTTAAAATCAATAATGCCTTCATCTTCAGCTTCCTTTAGCCAGAGATTAAATTGATCAAAAGGATTGATTGCAGCATGTTCTTCGAGAAGAATGTTGCGTTGGTATTGATTGCGAGTATCCTGAATGCCCATAGTGAAATGTAATGTGCGTCAAAGTTCGCTAAAACTCCATGTCAAAGGATGATTTAACGCACAGGTATTATCGACAAGGCCTGATAAATATCAACCAGCGAGAATGGCTTTGGCGTAATTGTTCCAACTCATCTCTTTGGTCGATTCAGTCACATTTTTGCCGGGCAACGGGTGGTCAAGATACCTCAACATCTGCGCTGCCATATCGTTAACATCGCCTGCTTTGGCCAGGTATCCGTTGAATCCATCGCGAATGGTTTCCGGAAAATGGCCGACGTTTGTTGCAAGCAATGGCAAAGAAAAATTATAGCTCAATGATTCAATTCCGGATGGGGTAGCTGTGAGGTAATACAATACAACAACATCGCTAACCTGAAAGTACTTGTGTACATCTTCATTGGGAATAAAGGTATTAAAAACCACACATCTTTCCTTCAAATCATAGGTTTCAATTAATGAAAGTGGATTGTATTGTTTTTCATCATCCGCTTTTTTGAGAAATACTTTTTTAGCCATTCCAAAAAGCAAATTCTTGACCCGGGTAGAGAATTTTTTGTTGTCGAGTGTATGCCAAAAAGATTCGCCACAGATAAGCAAACTCACATCGTCACGCTGATCTGCAACTTGTTTGAATGCCGCAATGACGTTGTGAAGCCCTTTGTATTTTCGGATAAATCCGAAGAACAAAAAAACATGTTTGCGAAGTCCGTTTTGTTTTTTGAATCCTTCTATATCAAACGAGGGATCCGGTTTGAACAAATCGTAGATAGGATGAAAGAGCTTGATAACCGGAGTTGATTCAACGATTTTCCAATTGCGTTTTCCATCATAAGTTAATTCCATTTTTTTATCTGGAAACAGTGCTCTAAGCTCCTCCCAGGTTTTAAGTGCATGCACGATGTAAGAGGAGGCGTGCGAAATTCCACGCTTCGTAAAGTACTTGTCAATCGCAGAGTTTTCCTTTTGAATTACGAAGTGGAGATCCAGTATTACTTCGATTCCCTTCCGTTTTAAACGCTTTACCATAAACCCAATTGGCAAACCCTGAAGGGCAATACTCCATTGGAAAATGACTTTCTCGGCGTCAAGCGATTCAATATACTTCACTGTTTCGCGCCAGGTAGACGGTCTGTTGTAATTGGTAATGTATTTAACCTGAACCTTACTTCCGGCTAACAAATCCGTTTTGCTGCTTTTGTCTACGAATTCGCGTGGAATAATGGCAGGATATTGCTGTGTCCACGATACAATGTGCACATCGTTGCCTTCAATTCTATCCAGCGCAAGGGCAAGCGAAGTGTTGTAGTTCTGAATACCACCTTTGAATTGAGGACCGGGACCGAAACAAACAATCGTGCGTTTCTTCATCCAGCTTAAGCCTTATTTAATTTCAGCAATGCTGCATCATAGACTCGGCGCATACCTTCTTCAATCGAAATTTTGGCTTTCCATCCCAGTTTTTCTTCTACAAAAGTCATATCACAATACCGGGAGAACACGCCAACAGGTTTGTCGAGCAGTGCTTTGATCTCGGGTTTATAACCCGCAAAACTGCAAAACACTTCAATGATATCTCTAAAGGTGGTGAGTTTGCCCATGCCAATGTTGATCGCTGTTCCGTCATGAATATGATCCATGGCAAGCAAAATACAATCAATCACATCGTCAATATGCACAAAATCCCTTCCCTGAAATCCGCTACCCCATACCTCAAAAGGATCTTCTTTTTTGGCAGCACGCGCTGCAATTGCAGGAACAGGGTAGGTAAGGTCCTGGTCTTCGCCATATCCACTGAATGGGCGAATGCAGGTAATCTTCAAACCATAATGTTGAGCTGCAATTTTAGCAAGAAATTCACCCGTGAGTTTGCTCCAGCCATAGGTCATATCGGGTTGGCCCATGCGTTTAAAATCAATATCGCTTTCTTTCAGTTGAATGGTATTGCTTTCTGTTTGCAGGTCTATTGGATAGGCTGCACTGCTGCTCGGGTAAAGCACTCTGGCTGGTTTGTATTTACACGCCCAGTAAAACAACTCAGCATCAATAGCGAGATCGAGAGCAACGGCCATCGGATCGCCATCAATCATAGCCCGGCCGCCCACAATGGCTGCAAAATGGAATACATCGTGTATGCGTGAGCATTGAAATTTGAATGTATCCTGAAAATAATTTTCATTCTCCATCAATGAACGGATCACAGTGCGGGCATCGCCTTCAATGAAGAGCAGTCGTTCGTTATTGTAGGTTGCAAAATGGTCTCCGTTGCGGCTTTTTGTTGCAGGAATCCACGTGTCAGGATGGGTCCCAACAAGGAGATTGTCGATGAAAATAATTTGATCGGATGTGGTGTTCATCAATCGCTTCACCATGTTGCGACCAACAAACCCACAACCACCGGTAATCAGATGTGTCTTCATAGGACCGCGAAATTGCTTCTTCCTTGTGCTACTTCCAAAAGGAAAGTTTTAAATTGTAAACAAAGGTTTCAAAAAAGTTGGTAGTAACGCAAAATCAAAAAGGCCATCTTGCGATGACCTTTTCAGATTTGTTTAGGTAATTTAGTTAGTCAGACATGTCCGCATTGCTTGAGCCAGTCTCTCAGTCTGACACGGTCGTCAGCCATCAATTGGCGCATCGCTTTACGGAGTTCCTTTCTAAATAGCATCGTATCGAACGTCACATTGCCCAATACAGCCTTGTAGTACTCCAGCATATTTGTTTCAAGTTAGGTTAGGTTCACTTTCAAATCGGGAATTGCTTAATCCCTGTGTACCTCATGCCTAAACTCAACGTAGTTATTCTAGGGTAAATACTTACGAAGTGTTCGCGAAAAATCAGTATAGTGTTGAATTGTGAACCTGAAACGGGGCAGCAAATTGTCTTGTTACGGTAATGTGAAATTATTTTCTGGAAGGCCCGTCAATACTGAGAAAAAGAAAATTCAAACTTCAGTCATCGTCTTCATCTTCCATTCCGCCAGCCACTGCCATTTCGAGTTCATGGGTGCTTCTTACAAGTTGATCTGCGAGCTCTTTTACTTCTTTTCTGTCGTGTTTCATAATGGCTAGCAATTTGGCAATTTGCATAACCCGCGAGAGGGGAGGGCGCAATTTTTGGGAACCTGCTGCAATGTATTGATTGAGCTGTTCCTCGCGCATTTTTGCCAGTGTTTCGAAAGCTTTTTCATCTGTGAGATCACTCATTCCTCCAATAAATCGAACGGGCTGTCCTTTTTCATTTTTGATAATGTTTCCCTTGTCATAGATATAAGCATATTCTCCATCTTGTTTTCTAAAGAGGTATTCATCGCTCCAATAGGTTTCGCCTCTTACAATGAAGTCTTTAAAACGCTGAACAACATTTTTTCTATAATCAGGGTGGATCTGATTCTCCCACCACTCCAGGGTATTTTCAATTTTGGCAGGGTCGTAACCAAACAAATCTTTCAAACCATCGCTCCACCAAAGCTGATCTTTCACGATATCATAGTCCCAAACTGCGTCGTTGGTGGCTCTGGCAATGATGTGGAAACGTTCTTCACTTTCCCTGAGTGCCTTTAGAGCGTTTACTTCTGCTGAAACATCTACCCCTATTGCCCAGTGGTATATCCCCGGAATGATCGGGTTTTCGCGGTATCTCACTGTCCAGCTAAGTGTTTTGATTGAGCCATCCTTGCAGGTAATGTCCATATTCCAGAAGCGAATCACGTTTTCGTCGCGTGTATTCCACTTCTGAAGCACTTCGTATCTATACCGTTGATTTGGGAAAAGCATCGATAGAGCCTCTGGATTGTCTATCATTTCCAGGGCCGAATACCCCGTCAACTCCATGGCTCTGTGATTCCAGACTTTGATAAATCCTTCAATATCCAGTCCGCAGATTACAGTCGGAAATTCACTTATGATTCGGTCTGTCTGGCTGTCTTTCAGGGCAATTTTTTTCTCGAGAACCCATTGTGGCGTGATATCCGTCAGGATCAGAAGGTAGAAATCATTGGTATTACCGGCAAACTTGCCCACACGGCATTTGTACGCCTTGTTGGGGTCGTCCTGGATGTGGATATTCATAGTAAAGCCGTCCTTTTCGTGCTCGAATTGGATAATTTCGGCCCATGAAAAGGATTTTCCAAAACTGGCTGCTCGCATATCGAGGTCATCCGCATTAAAATGGTAGCCGTTGTTGATCCCAATAGATTGAAGAATAGGCTTAAAGGATTTGTTCACAAATAATACTTCACCGGAGAGAGCGACAATTGCGGCCGGATTGATAGAAATGTCAAGCGTTGTATGCAGACTTTCAGAATATGGCAACATGGTGTTAGTTTTTAGATAGTGGATTCGAAGTTAGTGAGAAATTTTGAAAACAGCCCAATTCTTCTTGGCTCTTCAAGAATTGAATCCAATTTTTGGAACAACTATGCCGATTTATTCGTAGTCTTGAAATCGAAACCAAATCATAAAATCAAAATGAAACTAAACTTTACCCAAAAATCCGGAAAATTCATTTGGGCTATGCTATTCATGTTCACTGCAGGTTCTGCCAGTGCTCAGGTTAGCTTCACCAATCAGGGCAGCCTGTTGCAAACTATTTCTGGATTCAGTTATGCCGATTGTGCAGTGGACGTTGATGGCGATGGACTGGATGACGTTGTGCGATTTGGCACAAATACACTTTACATTGATTACCAGCAATTAGATGGAAGCTTTACTGGTGTTGCTATAAACGTTCCAATGACCAATACTCCGTCGTGGAGCATTGTAGCTGCTGATATCGACGGCAATGGCTTTGTCGATTTCTGTTTGGGAGATGGCAGTGCTTGTTCTTTCGTTTATGCCAACGATAGCGGCACAGACTGGGTTGAAGATCCCCAACCGGAATACATCTTTTCTCAACGCACCACATTTAATGACATCGACAACGATGGAAATCTGGATGCATTCGTTTGCCACGACGTTGATCAGTGCAGGCCATACCGCAACACAGATGGTGTTTTATCATTTGATGTATCCCTGATTTCAACACTCGATGTAGGTGGAAACTATGCTGCCATTTGGGTGGATTATGACAACGACTGGGACAGCGATCTTTATATAACAAAATGCCGCGGTGGTGCTCCTGAAGGCGACCCACAGCGTATCAACCTGCTCTATCGCAACAACGGCGATGGCACTTTTACAAGTGTTGGTCCGGAGGCCAACATGGATGACGGCGACCAATCCTGGGCAACCGTTTTTGAAGACTTTGACAATGATGGTGACTTTGATTCTTTTACTGTAAATCACCAATGGGCCAATCGCTTCATGGAAAATAATGGTGATGGAACATTTACGGATATCATTGCAAGCACAGGAATCGATGCATCAGACCTTGGTGCATGGAACTGCGACGCAGGCGACTTTGACAACAATGGATTTGTAGATATTTTTTCCGAAATGGGAGATCAGATTTATTGGAACAATGGCGATGGAACGTTTACACCGGGAAACCTTGCTTTTGACAGTGGCGGTATAGGCGATATGAACAACGATGGATTTCTGGATGTGATTGCAGGAAACAGTCTTTACCTGAACAATGGCAACGACAACAATTATGTGAAAGTTGATTTGAATGGACTTGTCTCCAATAAAAGCGGAATTGGCGCCCGTGTTGAAATTTATGGATCATGGGGAATTCAGATTCGGGAAGTTCGCGCAGGGGAGAGCTTTGACCCAGCGTCTTCACTCATTGCACATTTTGGACTTGGCTCTGCTGATGCCATCGATCAGATTATTGTAAAGTGGCCGAGTGGAGCAGTGACATCTATTTCCAATCCTGATATAAATACGACCCATACTTTGACAGAAATTGAATGTCTGTTGGACCCTGTTTCAATTACCGTTGATGGAAACACAACCCTTTGCCCCGGTGAAAGTGTTACTTTAAGCATTCCTGACGGCCTATCTTACAACTGGAGCAATGGCGAAACCACTCAGACTATCGAAGTAACCGAGGCAGGAAACTACAGCGCCATTGTATGGAACGATTCGGAATGTGCTTCTTTGTCAAACAATGTTCTTGTAAATATCATTTCTGAAGAAACTCCGCAAATTTCTGTAATCGGTGAAGACGTTTTCTGTCAAGGTGGCAATGCTGTGCTCACTTCTTCGCAGGCTCAGAGTTATTTGTGGTCGAATGGGCTTACAACTCAAAGCATCGTAGTAGAAGATGCCGGAGAATACTCAGTGGTAATTCAAGGTCAATGCAGCGGTGTTGAATATACAAGCGAACCCATTTCCATTTCGGTATTGGCGGCACCATCTCCGGTTGCAGCGGATATCACAATAAGTGAGCCCGGTACTGCGAATTTGACGGCCACAGGTGCAAATCTTGAATGGTTTGCAACCGAAACTTCAGACGTTGTTTTGGGAACCGGTAGTGGTTTTACAACTGAATTTTTTACAGATCAGATTTCTTATTGGGTGCAGTCTACTACCATACATGGTGGAGAAGAATTTGACGGAGGAAAATTGGACAATTCGGGCACAGGCGGCTTGCCTGCCACAGGCGGTCGTTTGTACTTTGATATTTCCGAAACTGTAACCCTTGAGCAAGTAACATCCTATGTGCCAATTGATGGAGTTGAAGGAAATCGCACGATCCAATTGTATGATGGAGGTGGTGTTTTGATCAATTCAGTGGTGGTTAACTGTATTGTTGGAACCAATGTAATAGATCTTGGATGGTTGCTTGAACCGGGTTCTTATCAGATCGGATGTGCGGAAAACAATCTTTTCAGAAACAATGGTGGTGTTTCTTATCCATACGCACTCGGTGATGCTGGCTCAATTAATGACTCTAGTTTTGGCACTTCATACTACTACTATTTTTACAATTGGCAGCTCAAGAAATTGGAAACAAGTTGCATAAGTGAAAGAGTAGAAGTAACGGCATCAGTGGTGGGGATCAACGAATTGGAAAATCCACTTGGCCTTGTAATCTATCCCAACCCGGTTAACAACAATGTTCAGCTGTTTACGGGAAAGGCAATTGCAGGATCAAAATTGAATATCATTGACGCGGCTGGTCGAATTGTAATGGAACAAAATACGTTTAAGTTATCGCCCGGCACCTCAATTTTAGTGGATGTTTCGATGCTTGAATCTGGATTTTATACCCTTCGAATTGCTGGCGAGAATAGCAGCACAATTCGATTTGTGAAGCAATAATTTACTTATCCATAATTGCAAAAAGGCCTAATCTCGATTGGGCCTTTTCTTTTTGTGTGCAGTGTGGTATTTCCTTAAAACCCATATAATGAAACTCAATTACTTTCTATCCAGGTCAGGGAGGTCGGTTGTTTTAGTCCAGTTGGTTTTACCTGATAAGGATTAAAACTTCATGAATGTGTAACTACGGATTCATTGGTGGTTTGGCACTCCAAAATTGAGCCACTGGTTTTGGACTGCGATAGTGCATATGCGAAACAACTACCTGGACTTTAATCCAAATTCTATAATGGATGGAAAGCTTGGAAGGCTCATTTACAAATATTGATCAGCGGTTGATTAAAGGTTCACTTCAAGCCCAGGTTTAGGCTATGATTGACCCATTACGCCCACATAAGGTTTATCAAGCCTCTGGAAAATGAGATTTTGTTAGAACAAACAGAAAATGAAAAACTCCGGCTTTCGGCCGGAGTTTTATCGGTAAGGTATTAAACCTTAAATTTTATTATTGACCACCACCTGCAGGAGCACCTGAAGCTGGCTTCTCTGGAGCACCGCTTGGAGCTGCATTTGGATCTGGACCAACAGTACCTTTGATACGAACTACTTTAACTGGCTCGTTTACAGCGTTTGAGTTAACTGTAACTGATTTGTTGATTGGGCCAGGACGCTTTGTATCATATTTTACAGTAATGATAGAAGTAGCACCCGGAGCAATTGGATTCTGGTCACATTTTGGAACAGTGCAACCGCAAGATCCTTTGCATTGGCTGATAATCAATGGCTCAGTACCTGTGTTTGTTACAACAAATGTGCAAGAACCGTCGCCGCCGAATGGAACATCGCCGTAATCATGAACCTCTTTATCCATTGAGATTGCTGGTCCAGTAACTACTTGACCCTGGGCCATTGCACCGCCAATCATTCCGAAAGCGAGGGCCATTGAAAGGAGAACTTTTTTCATTTTGTTTTTATTGGTTTGTTTTGTTTTAACTCTTATACTCAAATCTAGGGCCAAAAAGATTCGGAAACTAACTTGTTTAACGGCTCGTTAACAGCTTAAGCTCTTTCTCATTCTGAACCGGATGCTTCCATCCACAATTGATGACGCAAATATGGAAACAGTGGTTGGTTCAACAATTTGTTTTAACGTTCCTTTAAGTCAATTGAGATTTCTTTAACCACAAACTGGCTTCCACAATCTACGGAAGTATATAATCAATCGTGAAGAATTTGTATCGGCATTTGGTACCATTGTCCTTCATAATTCAGCTTGAGGGTGTAAATTCCTGAAGCCAAATGCGACAAATTCAAAATATTTTGATTTCCGCTCTGATTTGATTTTGTCAACACAAGTTGTCCCATTGAATTAAAGAGAAACAAATCATACACTTTGAATTGCAGGTTTTCGATTGTCATCAATCCGTTTGACGGAACAGGATATACTCGAAAATGTGAGCCATTCAATTCTGCAATAGCATCAATAGTGAGGCTAGACTCGCCGGAACAGCCGTTTGCAGTTACACCCGTTACTGAATACGTGCCTTCTTCTGATGGATATGGGCCATTTCCTGTAAAAATTTCTCCATTGATATCCCATGTAACCGATGCGAACTGATCACAATTCAGGCATTCAACAAACCCGTTGTTCTCCTCAATAACTGGTTCCAGATTGGGAAGGGCGGTTACGTCCACAGAATAACTGCCAGAGCCAAATTCATTTGAGACGCTAAGGGTAATTGTAAAAGTTTCCGCAGTTGTGAAGAAGTGACTTATCTCGTCTATCGGTGAGTTGATTACAGTGCCATCTCCAAAATCAAGCACGCTGGTTGTACCAGTTACTTCATCTGTAAGATTGGTGTAGAATGCTTCGAGAGGAATACACGCTTCTATTGGATCAATGGTGAAATAAGGTTGAAGCACATAGATTGGATCAGCGGTTTGGGCACAGCCACTTTCGTAGTACGATGACAATTGGTAGAATCCATTCTGATAAGCACCATCCATAAAAGTGCTCAGCGTAAAATCAGTCGCACCTTCGATCACTTCGCCATCCAATGTCCATTCCAGATTTTCTCCGCTGCATCCAGGGCACACCAGGGAGAAACTAGCGGGGTCATAACTGATATTGTTGAGGTTCGGATTTGCGAGAACAGTTATTGTGGCTGAGGTTTCTGTTACTTCGCCATTCAAATCATAAGAGTAAGTAATGGTATATTCTCCCGGATTGTTGAACGTGTAAACCAATTCACTAACGCAATCATTTTCAAATGTGATATTGTTGATTTGAAAATTGCATATACCTTCAGGAGAAACATCTGTCTGATTTGTAATGTTGATTGTCAATGGAGCACAACCTTCCGTCTGGTCTACATTAAATAATGCATAGAGAAAAAGGCAGGTGCCATCATCAGTAACTGCAATAGGGTCAAAATTGGTGGCTGCCGGATCTGTGCAACCTAAGTATTGGCATGTGTTGTTATTGTATGTAGCAATTGGATCGAAGTTGTCCGCAAGAGGATCATTGCAACCACCAATCTGGCAACTTCCGTTGTCAAAATTGACATTGGGATCGTAATTGTCCGCAATTTCGTTGGAACAACCAGGATAAAGACACGAACCATCGTTGATTGTTGCAGCAGGGAGAAAATTGGAAGCATTCGTGTCCGTGCAACCTGGGGTTTCACTTGGATTAAAGATATTCATGCGAACGACAGGAGTTTTCAGGAAATAGAAAGATGCATTTACCTCCGGATAACGCACAATACTCATTTCTTCAGGAGCAGCACCGCTTCGCACGATACTTACAACTTCCTCTACGTTTTGTTGTTGAATAACAACAAAATAGATACTGTCATTGATAAGTGTAAGGTCATTTAACAAAGGAATATTTACAATATGCTCTTCACCAGTATCGTTCAGGTTCGCGATATTGACGGTGTACAAATCTGTCTGTGCCCAGATCTGTTCCATGTCTTCTTTGTAGATAATTCCTTTTACTAACGCACCTGGTTGAGTGCTTTCGCCAAATGCAACTCCAATGCTATGGCATGTTTTATTGGAACTTCGTGCCTGGAAAAAATTACCGGCTTCAAACGTCATTCCGAGTCCAACATAATAAGGATTGGCCAGAAATTCATTTTCCATAGGGCCTTCATCTCGTGCATAGGCATATGTTGAAATGGTATAATCCAGCGTGTCTTTGTTGTTTTGGAGATTATCGTCTGTCTGATTTTGCTGAATGGTATAGATGATCTCGTATTCGCCCAGAACGGCAGGATTGGTATAAGTGGGAGTGATGTTGAAAGTTGCGTTGATGCCTGAATTGACCGAGGCCGTGGGGCTATTGGCCGTATAAGTCTGGGTAATTCCATCTTGCACAATTACGGTATTCAGTTTTACGCCGGTTTGTTGATATGCCCCAATGTTTTGAGCAGTTGCCTTGATCGTAAAAGGAGGAATCATGATCGACGGATACTGATCGTATTCCAGATCATTGTAAGGTAAGCTGGAGCCGATTCCGAGGTTGTTGGCATATCTCGAGCGCGTTAGTTTCATATCATTGGCATTGGGCTCATAGATAGTAATGTCGTCCAAAAGCCACCAATAGTAAGTACCTGTATAAAGAAAACGTATCCTCACATCTGTTTGACCGATGGTATAGGCAGAGATGTTTACAGAAGCCCATTCCACCTGTGGACTTTGGATGGTGGGATTGGTAAGCACATCATTCCAGACATTTCCACCATCATTGGATACCTGCACTTTGGTTGTGTTCTGGAAATGGCGGTACTGCTGTTGAAAAGTAATCACAGCACCAATGTTGGTCGAAAAATCCAGTGGGCCGGTTGAAAGCCATGCCGTATGAGGGGCGGGATCTACACCAGTGCCCAGATTTCCACATTCATCGGTGCCATCATCCCAATAATTGCCATCAAAAATGACAAATCCATTGGATGCAGTTTCTGACGAAATGGGTTGTGCAATGATGGCACATGAGCCGCGTGCACCAACGGTAACATCGGGATCAGTTGATGGGCCGCGGTATTCCCATTGGGCAATGTTGTTGGTGCTGATTATACCGTTGTCCCAATCGGTGGGAATACCGTCTGCAAAGTCAAAATTGTAGATTGGAGTTCCCTGAACCTGGCCGTGAAAGTTTAAAACCAGCCCCGACATCAAAACAACAAGCAGTAAAGATTTTTTCATGAATGATACTAGAGTTTAGACCCGAAATTCCCTCCCGGATATGGGCGAAAATATTATAGTACTGCGGTCCTAAGATGTCGTTTTTGTGAATTTTTCCACTTGTCAAAAATGTCGAGAATAATGCCGTCTGAAAGCCCGATTTTGGGAACCAGCATATCCCGGATTTTTGCAAATTCCATGAGGTTCAGATAAATCTCGCAAGCGGGGAGAATCACGTCAGCCCTATCTGGTTTGAGTTTCAGGCTGGTTATACGTTCATCGTAGCTCATGGTCTTCAGGAAATTGTATTGCTCCAGAATTTCCTTGCGGGCCAGCATTTCGGATGGTTTTTTGCCCTGGATTTTGAACACAGTGTTAATATTTCCTCCGGTTCCGATGGCAGTCAGTTTGGCGTTGTTGAGCTGAGAACTTTCGATCCATTTCCTTGCTTTTTCCCATTCGCTGGCCTTCACTGCATTGGTAAGCATACGCACCGTTCCCAGCTCAAATGATTTGGCCTTAATACGTCTGCCATTTTTGATCAAGGTGAGTTCAGTGCTTCCACCGCCAACGTCGATATAGAGAAAATTGGCAGATTTACTGAGGTTTTGGGTAATGAAATTATTAAAAATCAAATTCGCCTCCTCATCACCCGTTAAAATATCGATCTTGATATTGGACTCTTTGGCCACTCGTGCCAAAACTTCCTTTTTATTGGTTGCCTCGCGCATTGCAGAGGTTGCGCAAGCGCGGAAATACTCAATATTGTGGACATCCATGAGATACCAGAAGGCACGCATGGTTTTTACCAGTTGGTCTGTTTTGTATTTTGAAATCTGACCGGTAGTAAACACGTCTTCGCCCAACCGTATCGGAACACGGGTTAAGGAGACTTTCTCAATGTGGTATTGGTTATTGTGAATATGAACTTCTTCAATAAGCAACCGGATAGCATTGGAACCGATATCAATCGCAGCAAATTTCAAATTTCAATTGAATTAATGATGTAAAGAAAATCAATAAGTCAATTTTTTAAAATAGAGGTAGGCTTGCTGCTGAGCGTCAAAAGTTGTCTTTCCTGCTTCCGGCCTCACATATTCGTTCTTCAAAGATTTTTCAACAATTCTCGCTTTGGCATTCGGATCGAGCTGTAAGTCCAAATAATCCTGCAACTCTTTCTTTAGCACCGGATCGTAAATTGGGGTTGTGACTTCGATTCTGTGATCCAGATTTCGGGTCATCCAATCTGCACTTGAGATATAATAAAGTGGCTTCTGCCCATGGCAAAAAACCAAAATGCGCGAATGCTCGAGATAACGGCCTACAATACTCTTAACATGGATATTGCTGCTTTTGCCAGGCACTCCGGGAATCAATGAACTCGTGCCCCGGATGATTATATTGATTTTGACACCGGCCTCACTCGCTTCATACAGTTTTCGAATCAAGCTGGCATCTACCAGATTGTTCATCTTAAGCGTCATCCAGGCGGGTTTCCCCCTTTGAGCTGCCACGATTTCGGCATTTATCAGGTCGTTTAACTTGCGACGTGTTCCAAAAGGTGATACAATGAGATGCCTGAAGGCAATGCGCTGATAATTCGATTCGAAAAACTCGAAAATTTTGCGCACTTCTGTCCCGATTTCTTTGCTGGAAGTGAGCAACGAAACATCGCTATACACGGCGGATGTTTTTTCGTTAAAATTGCCTGTTCCAATATGCACATAGCGAACGGTTTTATTGTCCTCTTTGCGGCTGATCTGAATGAGTTTGCTGTGCACTTTTAGTCCGGTAACTCCTGGTATTACGCGCGCGCCTGCATCCTGTAAAACACGCGTAATGGTAATGTTGTTTTCCTCGTCAAATCGTGCCTGCAACTCAATTACAGCAATTACTCTTTTGCCATTGCGTGCGGCACTTATAAGAGCGTTGATGATTTGTGAGTTCTTAGCTACCCGGTACAGGCTGATGCGTATGGTGCGCACAGCAGGATCGATCGCTGCTTCTCGCAATAAGTCAATTATATGCGTAAAGGGTTGGTAAGGGTATTGAACAAGGATGTCTCTCTTCTTAAGCACTTCGAGAATGCTTCTTTGCCCTTTCAGAGCGGGATGCTCAACCGGTTTCATTTCTTCATAACACAAATCTTTCCTGCCAAAATCCGGAAATTTCATCAGGTCTTTTTTGTTGTGATATCTGCTTCCGGGAATGATGTTTTCCTTGTCTTTGATCTTGGTTTTACGAAGGATAAACTCCAACAAAGCCGGTGGCATTTCATGGTCGTAGTTGATGCGCACATATTGTCCCTTTTTACGTTGGGTGAGACTTCTGCTCATCTTTTCCACAAGTCCTTTGCTTAGGTCGTCGTCCACGTCTAGTTCGGCATCCCGTGTGATTTTGATGGTGAACGCCCGGGCATTATCGTAGTCAAAAATCCCGAACACTTTGCGCAGGCGATACCGGATAACGTCGTCGATAAACATCACAAATTTCTTCTTGCCTGTAGCCGGTAATTCGACAAACCGCGGAAGAATGTGGGGAATTTCAATAAGTGCATAGCCGGCTCCGGCTTCTCGTGTCTTGTAACCGAGCTCAATGGCCAGGTAGGCAGATGTATCGTTCAGTTCCGGGAAAGTGGATTTATTGCTCAGCATCAAAGGAACAAGGTTGGGTCGGATATTGCTTTCGAAGTAAGCTTCTACGTACAATTTTTGCTCCGGCGTAATTTGTCCTTCATTTACGAAGTGTATGTTTTCCTTTTTGAGTTCGGTGAGCAGTTGTGTAAAAACCCGATCAAATTTTTGTTGTTGCTTGAGAACAATTGAATGGATTTCGGCCAGCGTTTCGCGTGGATCAAAATCCATAGGATCTATCGGCTTTTTGGATAAGCCTTTGGCACGGGTGAGAGTGGCTACACGAACTTTAAAAAATTCATCCTGATTGTTGCTGAAAATTCCCAGAAAACGCAAACGTTCGATTAGTGGGTTGGATTTGTCTTCGGCTTCCTGCAGCACTCGTTCGTTAAAACTCAACCACGAAATTTCCCGGTTTAAAAATTCTTTTTTGATTTTATTCGTCATATTCACCATGGCTCCAAATGGAGGTGGTCAAAGTTACTCGCATGTTAGGGCTCAATGAAATTAACAAAACAAAAAAGCCAACGCACAATTGTGTGTTGGATTTGGCCAATTTTTCCTTTTGCCAAAGATTTTTAGAATTGGTTTAGATGCAGATCGACTATCCTTTTGAATGCGAACAAAGTAAACCTAACCAGACTCGTTTTTATGCACGAAGTGAACCGACATCATTGGCTGAAAGCATGGAATTTCCAACCAGTGATTCACTCGTCCTTCTTCAGCAGAAAACTCAGAGCAGACAAGCCAGATGAGTCGAGTCATGGATTCACATTGATTTCAGAATGGATCGAATTTGGGCCAATGGGATTTGTCATTTTTAAGACTCTTCTATTTCAGTGATGGCGCCATTCTTGTTGACACCGCAAAATGCTTTTTGGAAAGATTGAAAATGCAAGAAAAAAAGTACGGATGTCAAACTTCGAATGAAAATTGCGCATTGGGTCTACCTCTTTTCTCTAGAGTTGTGTTTTAGGGCATAATTATTGCGTACGATCACGACGCCAAAAGAAACCAAAATTTAGTGTGAATGATAAAGGAAGAAAGGTGAAGAAAAACGCAACACAACCAACGGGTAAAACGCTCGACCTCATACTGATCACTTTGGTAATATTCAGTGTATTGGGATTGGGTGCTATTTTGATTGCCGCTTATGGCGGTTTTCTCAATTGAGAGTTTGACCTGTTTGCTTTTTTTGACCAACGGGTCGGTTGTCTGACCAGATTCACGTTCATTTGCAATCAAATCAGCGAAAAGAACTGGAAAGGTTGGCCCATTTTTATAAACCATGTTTAACCAATTGAAATACCGACGACTTAGCTCCATCATTGGCGTAGCACTGTGCGTTGTAATTTCTGGCTATTGGCTTTTTGCCGGGGCCTTTCAATGTTGGCAATTGTATAAGGTGAAGACGGAAATTCATCAGTACATAAAAACCCATGCACCCGATTCTCTTTTGGTATCATTTACAACTTCTCAGCTCAGGCAACCTGCTGTAAGATTCATTCATGCCAGGGAATTTGAATTGAATTCATTTAAATACGACATTGTCGATTCGCTTGAAACCGCAGAAGGTCTCATTATTCGCTGTGTGTGTGATGACCGGGAGAAAAAGGTCGAAGAGCAATTGCTAAATCTATATGGACATCAAAACGAGACCCACAAAAAATCGGGGAATAACGTCCCTGAAATGATAAAATACGTCACACTTCAAGATAGTACTCCTATTCACGCTATTGAATCCGGGCCGATGTATGGTTCGGTTTACTTGGCAAGAGACTATCAGCATTCCAATTATCTGGAGAGTCCTCCACCAGAGGAATTTGATGGTTTTTTGAATCTAAGTTAAGTTAACGACTAAACCGATACCGTTGTTTCTTTGAGTTGAATGGTATTGGCTAGTCTATATCATTCAATTAAAATATCACATGAAAAAAATAGTTATTCTACTTGTAGTATTAGTCAATTCATTTCTTGCGCAATCTCAAATTGTCACAGTGAGTGATATGGTAACGCTGGAAAAAATTCCGGGAGTAATTATCGAAGCTGAAGGTGTTACAGCCATTACAACAGATGCGAATGGCAAAGCGGATATAACTGCATTTGCTGGAAAATCTGTTGTGAATTTTCGTATGACGGGTTATGAAATCGCGACATTCAGTTATGTGCGTATTGCAGAACTCAACAACGAAATAAAATTATATCAAAACAGCATTTTCACCGATGAGGTTGTAGTAAGCGCGAGTCGTTTTGAAGAAAAGCAAGAAGATCTGGCGCAACAAGTGCAGGTAATAAGTAAAAACGATCTGCGGTTTATGAATCAGCAGACCACAGCCGATGTACTGCAACAAACGGGCAATGTTATGGTTCAAAAAAGCCAGGCGGGTGGTGGTAGTCCGATAATTCGCGGACTGGAAGCCAACAAAGTGTTGATGGTTGTAGATGGCGTGAGATTGAACAATGCAATATACCGTGGCGGTCACCTTCAAAATATCATCACACTGGACAATACCATCATGGAAAAGGTGGAAATTGTGTATGGCCCTGGAAGTGTCGTTTATGGTAGTGATGCGTTGGGGGGTGTTATGCACTTTTACACCAGAAACCCGGAGTTTTCTAATGATGGCAAATTGCTTTTCAAAGGCAATGCGTTTGTGCGCACCGGTACAGCCAATAATGAAAAGTCCGGTCATGTGGATTTTAACCTGGGTGGCAAGAAATTTAGTTCGCTTACAAGTGTAACGTACTCCGACTTTGATGATCTGCGATCTGGCGATTTACGTGATCCGTACTACAACGATTTTGGTCGTCGCTATTTTTATGTGGAAAGAATTGGAGACAAAGACAGCATCATCAAAAACGACAATCCCAATGTGCAGGTGGGAACTGCATACAAACAGTATGATTTGTTCCAGAAATTCTCATTTATACAAAACAAGAAGGTGCAACATATTTTGAATATTCAGTACAGCAGCAGTTCCGATATTCCACGTTACGATCGCCTTAGTGAAGGAACAATAGATTCTCCGGTTCAATCTGAATGGTACTACGGTCCTCAGAAACGTTTATTGACTTCATACAATTTGTTGCTCGGAAACAAAAACAGAGCTTACGACAACGCGAGGATCATATTGGCCTACCAGGACATTGAGGAAAGTCGACACAATCGGGGGTTTGGTTCTTCAAGAAGAACGGAGAGAACTGAAAATGTTGGAGTTCTTTCTCTGAATGCTGATTTCCAGAAACAATTTGGTAAAAATGAATTTAGATATGGAGTTGAAATCACGAACAATGATGTGCAAAGTGTTGCCCAAAGAGAACATGTAGGTACAGGTGAAATCACCTTCCAGAACACCCGATATCCTGATGGTGGAAGTCAGATGAGCTCCGCAGCAATCTACGTTACAGATTCATGGGAAGTTTCTGAGAAATTTATTGTGAATGCAGGAGCGAGATTTAGCAATGTTTCGCTTGAGTCTAAAATTGATTCTACCAATTTTGCAATTGGTGCAATCATCAATGGAGATACACTTGATTATTACTTTCTCAACGGCACCACTATTTCTCAGAATAACGGTGCTTTCAATGGGAATCTCGGACTTGTTTTCAAACCAGGCCGTGATTGGAATATAGCTGCTTTATTCGCAACCGGTTTCAGATCGCCCAATGTGGACGATGTAGGTAAATTGTTTGAACAACCCAGCGGTGCCATTCTTATACCAAATCCTGATTTGAAGCCGGAAACGAGTACAAATTTCGATTTGCGCATTTCCAAAACAATTCGCAAAAATGTATCACTTACCGGTACCGGATTTTACAATCAAATCAAAAATCTGATAGCTGTAGACAACGCGACATTTACGCAAACAACCGTCGATACCGTGCTGGCCAATGTTGTTACCAATGTCAATAAGGACGAAGCATACATCTATGGCTTTAGCGGACAACTGGATGCACGTGTAAATCAGAACTTCAGCATTACTTCGGCCATCAACTACACCTATGGCAGAATTAAAGGAGATAGCGCAGATACTCCATTGGATCACATTCCGCCTGTATTTGGGCGCACTGGATTTAACCTGCAATTGAAGAAATTCAAAGGTGAGTTTTTTGTAATGTACAGTGGATGGAAACGCATTCACGATTACCGACTGGATGCTGAAGACAATGAAATCTATGCAACAGCAGAAGGCATGCCTTCGTGGTATACTTTAAATGTTCGAGGTCAATACCAGATGAACAATTACATCCAGATTCAGGTAGCTTGTGAAAATCTACTCAATCAACATTACCGCGTATTTGCTTCGGGAACCAGCAGTGCTGGCCGCAACCTCATGGTTACCCTGAGAGCCCGATTCTGATTTGATTTTATCCAAAATAAAAAACGGATCATTCGTCCTGAATGATCCGTTTTTTTTTGGATATTTTTATCCGTTATTTTTTTCTTCTTCCGAATTTTCTTCACTTACTGCTTCATCAGTCGTTTCTTCTTCGGCCTCAGCGAAATCGAGCATGTCCTTTGATTGAAGAATGTTGTACCAAACAAGAAGTTTGCGAATATCTGATTCATACACTCTTTCTTTATCGTAGTCGGGAAGAATTTGTTCCATGGCTTTGCGCAGAGCAGGTCCGTCACTTTTGGCATCAGGAGCAGGCTCGCCTTTGAAAGCTTCTTTGGCTTTGAGAAGCACTTCGCGCAAAGGCACGTCTTCTTCCAGTGTAAACATGCTGATGTCACTCAGCGAACTGATTTTTTGGGTGGGATGCACGGGCATTCTTTTGCCATCCACCAAAGATTCAACTATGATGGCACTTTTACCACTGCTGAGAATTTTATATATGCCAGGTTTTCCGGCTACCGAGAGGATTTTTTCCAATTCTACTTTCATACTGTTTTTTTACGTTGGGGCAAATATCGCCAATTTCGTTTTCTCTGGATTAAATGAAATCTTAACGTTTCAGGTTCATATCTGCAAACGTTGGTATCTCTGGAAGAAAGGAGTATGAAGATTCCTGATGATCAATTTTGGCACAGTGGTGCGTTTTCCCATTGGTTATCAGCAAAAAGGGCACTTTAAGCGTGATATTGTAACGGGCAACCTGATCCATAACCGCTTGGTTGATCCTTATTTCCGGTGCCTTGCATTCACAAATCATCCTGGGTTTCCCGGCTTGATCATACACCACAATGTCGGTACGTCGGGACATTCCGTGGACTTCCAGTTTTTTTTCGACTCCCATAAGTGTCAGCGGAACTCCGCGATCAACATGCAAAAAGGCAATTAAATGTTGCCTCACCCATTCCTCCGGTGTATTGATAACCCAGCGTTTTCTGACAGGATCAAACACCTCATCAACAGCGTTTTGAGAACGCAATCGAATGGGATATGTTGGGAAATTAAGCGGCTGCATGTTCGAATTACACTGATTTGTCACATCTTTGAAACGCGACAAATTTCTGGCTGCAACATACGTCCTGATAACAGGAATCTGTTTTAGCGCAGCCAGAAGAAACAAATCATATGGAAACTAAAGAAGAAATCGTCAAAAACTGGCTACCCCGATATACAGGCACACCCTTAGAGCAATTTGGTGAATACATCCTGTTGACCAATTTCGATGGGTACGTGCAGAAATTTGCTGAATGGCATAAAGTGGAAATCATCGGCAAAGAAAAAGCGATGAGTACGGCAACTGCTGATGGAATAACGATTATCAATTTCAGCATGGGAAGTGCGAATGCCGCCACTATAATGGATTTGTTGACAGCCATAATGCCCAAGGCTGTTTTGTTTTTGGGTAAATGCGGTGGATTAAAAAAACGCAATCAGATTGGCGATTTTATTTTGCCATTGGCCGGGATACGCGGAGAAGGAACGAGCAATGACTATTTCCCACCTGAGGTTCCAGCATTGCCCGCCTTTACGCTTCAGCGCGCGGTTTCATCTACAATTCGCGACCATGGTTTCGACTATTGGAGTGGAACGGTTTATACTACAAACAGAAGGGTTTGGGAACACGATCAGCCGTTTAAAGATTACCTGAGAAGGATTCGTGCCATGGCCATTGATATGGAAACAGCCACACTTTTTTCGGTTGGTTTTGCGAATAAAATTCCGACCGGAGCATTGTTGTTGGTGAGCGATCAGCCCATGGTTCCGCAAGGTGTTAAGACTTCAGAAAGTGATGTCAAAGTGACGTCTTCATTTGTCGATCAACACATTATGATTGGTATTGCAGCATTAAAAGAAATACGAGATGAAGGCCGTTCTGTTCGGCATCTTCGTTGGGAATAATCTACTGTAAAAATTTTATGTCAACCTTTTTTCATCGTGGCAATGAAGCTGCGACATCTGGTGAATTGCCGGCATTGGGAACACAAGCTCCCGATTTCAGACTTACGGGTATCGACCTGAAAGACATTGTGCTTTCCGATTTTCGGGGCTCACGAATTGTACTCAATATTTTTCCGAGCGTCGATACGTCAACATGTGCAACCAGCGTTCGGAAGTTCAATCAAATGGCCAGTTCACTTCACAATACCAAAGTCATTTGTATTTCGCGCGATCTGCCTTTTGCGTTCAGAAGATTTTGTGGCGCCGAAGGAATCGAAAATGTTATTTCGGCATCTGAATTCAGGGACCATGCTTTTTCAGAAAATTATGGAGTTGAAATAATTTCGGGTTCAACACTTGTGGGGCTTATGTGCAGGGCGATCGTTGTTATCAATGAAAGTGGAGTAGTGGTGCATACTGAATTGGTGCAGGATCTCAGCACCGAACCCAATTATGAAGCGGCCATTGTGTCTATTTCGTGAGAAAGAATAAAATACGTGATTTGCCGTAGTGTTTCATCTCAACTTCAATCGACTTTTGCCGCGTTAAATAAAACCTCAAAACACAGTACTTTTTAGTACTACAATTCAAAAACACATGAAAATTACTTCTTTATTGTTTGCAGGTGCCATGGTATTGACTACTGCACTCAGAGCTCAGGAATCGAATATTTACAATTTGCCGCGTGTTGTGGTGAATGGTGAAGCATCCAAAAAAGTGGAGGCCGACATCATCTATGGTTGGTTGAATATTTACGATAACAACTTCAACTATGACTACACCGTTCCCTATGACGACAAAGCTTTTAAAAAGAAGCAGCTTGAAATGGTAGATAAGTTGGGAGTGAAAGACATGATGGTAAATCCTTCATACGAATCACTGAAAGCAGGAACAGCCACATCGCCTTTCCAACTTAAATTTACCAGTAAGACACAGTTTGCTGCCATGCAAGCCAAAGCAGCAGCGCTTGGCACAGAGTTTTACACCGTTTCTCTTGATTTCGCAAGTGTAGAAATCAGTGATGAAAAACGCAAAACAATCACGGATCAGTTGCTGGATATTGCTATGGTGGATGCCAAAAGCAAAGCGGAAAAACTGGCAAAAGGATTGGGTGGAGTTTTGGGCAAACCACTGTACATCGAAGAGATCAAGGATTATTACGGTGGCGGTGGAATGTATGATTACTCGGGAGAAACCACAGGGATGTACAATGCGGACATGATGGTAACCATCACGGCGCGAGTTTCAGTTCAGTTTGAGCTTAAGTAAGAAAATTAGACAAAATAGAAAAAGCCCGTTGATGAATATCGACGGGCTTTTTTGTTATATCAATTCAGTAAACCTTAATTCTCCGAACGACGATTCTGCTCTAATTTTTTCACACGGCGATCCATTCGCAAAACAAAAAACAACAATCCTGTCATTACTATTATTGAGACTGCTACCACCACACGAATGCTTCCGTTTGCGTGGAAAGACTCTTCCATTTTGGATTGAGCTGATGCCTGAAAGCATAACAAAATGACACAGGCAAAAGAGAGAATTTTATAGTAATTAGATTTCATAGTCTGATTCAAGTTTTTTGATTCTGAAAAGAATGTTGTACAGCCAATAACCCAGAAGGATAAAGCCCGCGCATGCCGGATAAAAAACGGTGCGCAATGAGCTGTCGAGATCGTATTTGCTGAAAGCGGGATTGCCACTTTTTCCGGGATGCAAACCCTCCGTAAAACGCGGCATTACCATAAGCAAAACGACCATCAGTACAAAGGCGAAAATGTTGAAAATTGCAGATAAGCGCGCCTTTTTCTCTTCATCTGGAATAGAACTGCGCAAAATAAAATAGGCAGCATATACAATGAACACCACCATGGCACCGTTGAGTTGAGGATCGCTTACCCACCAGGTTCCCCAGGTGAATCGCGCCCAAACGCTGCCTGTGACCAATCCGAGGATGCAGAATACCATTCCGGTTGATGCCGAAGCCGCAGCTTTTAAGTCAGAATTAAGTGATTTTTTGAGCGTAACATCCAGCATTTCTTCCTTTTTGCCTTTGCTTAAAACCATGAGGCTAAAAATGAAAGACATAATCATCAATACGA
>JBJXFC010000053.1:0-12417 GCA_046153915.1 Flavobacteriales bacterium | reverse complement strand
GTGATGGATGTAGCGCAGTTGATTCCCGGTTCTTCGATACAAAATGAAATCAGTGATGGATATCCCTGGAAAGTTTCTAGTATCTGATACTCTTCGCTGAAATTTCCAAATAAGTTTATATCAAGAGATTCGGGTGTTTCGAACATTTTTACATAGTTGAATGAGATAACATAACAGCCCGGTAGTATACAATGAGTATTTGAAACTGCATCCGGGAATGAATCGAAATCCAATTCGTCACTGTAAACGAAGTTAGCGGGAATAACTTCTTCACCCTCATAAATTGCATATGAAACAAACTGTCCAAACGAAGGATTGCAACAGCCTTGTAGTGATACTTCGATCGGAGTTTCTCCGGGATCACAACCGAATGAAGAAATATCTACTTCGATTGTTTGACAGCTACTGGCAGTGCAAGAGAATTGCCCCCATACATAATAATATTCTGTAAGACAAACTTCATAGATGCCTTCTGCAGTGTATTGGTGAAGACCATACGATTGGGTGTAATAGGTGGAGTCGCTGGTGCCATCTCCAAAGTCCCATACATAAAGAATGTTTTCGTCAATGCCATTGCCACTCATAAAGGGCAGGCTGTTGTTTTCGAATGCAAAAAAACCATCATCGTTCGAGGCTGACGGGGTAAAATTAATTTCACAGATGGCCAGGATCGATTGAGATAAGTTTAACAGAAAAAGGGATGTGATGAATGTTTTCATAGGGCAAAAGGTTTGATGTTAGTAAGACTAAATTCAAAAGCAAAGTGTTGCGCAAACGAAGAGTATTTAACATCAAAAAGGGCCATCTCGCGACGGCCCTCTCTGCAATCAAAAACAATTATTTTTCAGAATCAATGTTGAATATTCAATGGCAAAACCGCAGCGTTCAGGGCCGTTGTTACTTTCACATAATAACAACCAGAGGCTAGTTGAGCAACATTCAACTGTGTTGTTTGATTCATGCTCATAACCACTCTGCCAGAAGCATCTACAATTTCAAGACGATCAATTTTTTGGTTGTCAGAACTACGCACAGTTAGAATTTCATTTGCTGGATTTGGATAAACCACGAACATTGCAAGTGCTTTTTCATCTACACCATCTCCACAATCGCTGTTAATGCCAAGCTCTGCAGAAACAGAATTATTTTCAATATTTAAACCAAGCAGTGCAGAAGCCTCACCTGCATCAACTGTAATGTTGATTGCATCGGCTGTGATTTCCATTCCTTCCGGTGCCTGTGCAGTAACTTCATAACAACCATCCGGAACACAGCCTGTGAGAACTACTGTTCCTTCGTATGCTGTAATATCCAATCCTTCGATTGTGATGTCGTTTACATTGAACAACAACTCGATCATATCGAATGTATTTTCATTGGCATACTCAGATGTTATTGTAATCGTTACTTCGTTGAGCTCGCAGCCTGTTTCCATATTCGAAACCGTAATTGATTCGCAATAGGTATCTGTACATCCTTCTGTGGTAATTGTTAGACAAACGAGATATACGCCGTTGCTTTCATACCACACATTGCCGCTTTGTCCATCACTGGTAACTCCGTTGCCATAATCCCAATGCCATTCAGCAGCGCCATCATAAGTAGAGGTGTTTTGGAATTCGATGTGACCCGGTGTATTCGTGAATATCGGTTCGAATGAAGCCTCGCATGATGGCTCAGAACAATCACTATTGATGCCAAATTCAAACATCATCGCGTAATTGTCGAAATAGGTCACATTCGCTTCTGTAAGAACGTTTTCACCATCTACAAGCAATTGGTACTCCAATCCCTGACCTGCAGCAATTGGAAAACTTGAATCAAATTGGAAAGAATAACATCCATCTTCAAGACACATTTCAGTAAAATACGTTTGGAAATCACCGTTGAATTCAGCCTGACCGGAAGCAACAATTTCGTTTGATGTAGTGTTGGTGAGTGAGTAAGCAACACCCGGAGTGCCACCACCAGCGGTAAAGCTTACGAACATCAGAGAAGACGGCGTGCATTCAACAACACAATCGGAGTTTACACCAAAGATGATATATACAAGATTGTCATTTGCGACTTCAACAGATTGAACGATGCTTTCGCCATTGTTTGTAATAAATATGCCGAAGGTTTCCGTATTTGCAACTCCCAGACCTTCAACAACAAGCACGTAACAACCATCTTCGAGGCATTCTGAAAAATCAAAGTAAGGATCCTGTTCTGAATACTGAGAAACTCCTTCATCTATGGAAATATCATCCAGGCTGTATATTGACCAGTATGCAACACTGGGTCCGCCATTGTTTATATAGGAGTCGAGCCCAATTATAATATCGGTGCATGAAGGTTCGCATGCTTCAACAACGATGGTTGTGCAAAGCTCAATGCCATCCGGGCAATTGCTGCTGGTATAATATGCACAAACGGTGTATTCGCCAGGTTCGGCATATGTATGCGAGAAGAAATGGCCTGTTTCCACAGCGCCTGTTTCATCACCCGGATACCAGGTTACCGCTTCTCCTTCTACATAATTTCCAATTTCAAAATTCATCACACCACAATCTTCACCTGCACCACTCCAGATTTCGGTTGGGCATGTGTTTTCATTGCACTGGAAATTCATTTCAAGGCAAACCTGATTGCAACCTTCTTCTTCCATCCCTGCGGAATAAGCACAGATATAGCCTGGTCCTTCAACAATTTCTAAAACTATAAAATTATTATCTGAAGAAATGGATTGACCATTGTAAACCCAGTTGATAGGCGCTAGTTCTGGCCAGTTGGCAACATGAAACGCAATGGTTCCATCCGGACAATTGTATTCGTAGACAATTGTGGTTGGGCAGTTGTTGCAATTCTCAACCACGATATTGGTGCACAACTCGACACCATTTGGGCAAGCCGGACTTGTGTAGAATGCGCATACAGTATAAGACCCTGGTTCTGCGTAAGTATGTGAAAAGAAGTGACCAGTCTCCACAGCGCCTGTTTCATCACCCGGATACCAGGTTACTGCTTCACCTTCTACAAAACTACCGATTTCAAAATTCATCACACCACAACCTTCACCTGCACCACTCCAGATTTCTGATGGGCATTCAGTTCCGGTTTCACATTGCACGTTGATGGTGTAATAGATGTTTATTCCATTTGGACATCCGGGTCCGGAGTATTGGGCAGTGATAATGTATACACCGTTTTCAGCGTAAGAATGATCGGCGTAAACCGATGATATCTCACCAGATCCATCGCCAAATTCCCAGATTACATTTCCGGTTTCAACGCCAACAATATTAAAAATATATGAATTGCAATCGAGCGCTTGACCATTGATTACCGATGGACATTCTGTTCCACAGGCTTCTACTACAATGGTGGTGCACAGTTCCACACCATTCGGACATAATGGGCTGGTATAGAACGCACATACCTGATACTCGCCAGGCTCGGCGTAAAAGTGTTCAAAGAAATGGCCACCTTCCACAGCTCCGGTTTCATCACCAGGATACCAGGTTACTGCTTCACCTTCAACAAAACTGCCGATTTCAAAATGCATAACGCCACAATCTACTCCGGCGCCGCTCCAGATTTGATCTGGGCATGCAGTTTCAGGGGTACAGACAAAAAATTCAGTGCATAGTTCAATGCCATTTGGACAACTTGGAGAGGTATAAAAGGCACAAACATTTTGGTTTCCGGCATCTGAATTATCTGGATTAAATCCCATCCAAATAAAATCACCAAAATCATTCACCGTCTCATTTTCGAAATACCAATCTACCACGGCATCTTCATTTGGTTCGCCTGCCTGAAAACCGATTTCGTAGCAGAAGCCTTCAATGTATTCAACAGTTATAGTCTCAGGACAAACATTGACATTACATGATTCCACCACTATTTCTGTGCAAAGCTCCACGCCATTGGGGCATGCCGGACTTGTGTAAAAGGCGCATACGGTATATGATCCGGGTTGGGCATATGTGTGTGAAAAGAAGTGTCCGGTTTCAACAGCTCCGGTTTCATCGCCGGGAAACCAGGTTACGGCTTCACCTTCCACAAAACTTCCAATTTCAAAATGCATGACACCGCATTCACCGCCAGCACCTGAAAAAATGGCATCCGGACAATTCGAGGCCACGGTTACTTCCAGTGTGGTGCAGAAAGTATCACCGCATGTAACCATATTGCCGTCCATAACAGTCAGGAACAGACAAACTTCATACGTTCCACTTTGCTCATATTGGTGCACAGGAAGCGCGCCATCTGCAATGGTGCCATCTCCAAATTGCCATAAGAAAAGTGTGTTTTCCATATTGTTGGAAACACTGTTATTGTCGAATGAATAGTATCCATTCTCACCGGCAATTGCGGTAAAATATGCTTCACATTGTCCAAAGGACTCATAAGCGAAAAGCATGGTCAGAGTTAAAAAGGAAAAAACTTTAGTCATTTGAGTTGATTTGGTACTAGTTGAGACAGAAAATGTTACGAAAGGTTGCACCGTTAAAAGGTCCTTAGACAAATCGTGGATCTGTTTCCATGATATGCCCGCATTTTTTGCAGGTGCGTAAATCTTCGGAGGCATAAAAATCACGAAAACGGGGCAAAAAGTCTTTTTCTACATCCAAAAGGACAAATTTGTATTCGTGAAGGAGGTTGTTGCAGTTTTCACAATACCACTGCAAACCATCGACCATATTGCGGTCTGCGCGCTTGCATTCGATTACGAGGCCAACTGTGTTTTCCCCACGACGAGGTTGATGCGGCGTGTTTGCAGGTAAAAGAAACATTTCGCCTTCACGAATTGGAATAGTAACCGCATTTCCGTCTTCCTGAATGCCAACCTCAATATCACCCTGAATCTGGTAAAACAACTCTTCGGTTTCATTGAAATGGTAGTCTTTTCGGGCATTTGGCCCGCCAACGATCATTACGATATAGTCGCCCGCCGCGGTATAGAGGTTTTTATTGCCTACCGGTGGTTTCAGCAGATCGCGGTTGTCTTCTATCCACTTATTCAGGTTAAACGGTCTTTTGATCATATTTCAAATGCTTTAAGATGCGGACGAAAATACTCAGCAGCAGGCTTGATTTGCCGATTAACGGACACAATTTTTCTGATAGAAATCAGATAGCAGAACTTCTACAGTTTGAAAGTGAAAACAGCAATTCCGGTTCTTCTTCAAATGCGGTGCCCACTACCAAAAGATCGGCACCGGCGGCATAAGCGTCCAAAGCATCACGCTCTGTTCGAATTCCACCGCCCACAATAAGTGGAGTTAAAACGGCTGATCGTACTGCCCGGATCATGTGTTCAGAAACGGGCTTTTCTGCGCCACTTCCGCCGTCGAGATACATGCATTTCAGTCCGAGCATTTGGCCTGCGAGTGCGGTTACTGCTGCAATTTCGGGCTTATTCCAGGGAATGGGCAGGGTTTGACTGATATACGATGCGGTAGTCGGCTTGCCACAATCTACCAGCATATATCCGGTAGGAATGATTTCGAGATTCAGTTTTTGAAGAATTGGTGCCGCGGCAACGTGATGTCCTATCAACAATTCCGGGTTTCTGCCTGAAATGAGTGAGAGAAAAAGAATGGCATCAGCGTTTGGGCTAACCTGCGCCGGACTTCCTGGAAATAAAACCACGGGTACCGGTGAAATCGCTTTGATCTGGCGAAGACAGTCTTCGAAATTGTCTTCAACTATCAGACTTCCTCCAACAAAAACAAAATCAACACCGGCATGTCGAATCAGTTCCATCATGCGATCCAGACGCTCCTGAACCTTCAATTTATCAGGGTCCAGCAAGACGGCAAGCGATTTTTCGCCTTTCGCCTTTCGTTCTGTTAATGTCTGTAATACTGAATTCACTCAAACAAAGATAGATGAACCTTGAGGAAGCTGCTTTTGGGTTGTAATAGTACAGCTTCAGTTTTTAGTTGGAAGCCATACTAATTTGATAAAACCCGCAGTTTAGCGAAACGAAGAAGAAGTTGTTTTTGGCCTGTTGTAGGGAAAAAAATGGTCGCCTTGGCATCGGCTGCGTCACCCTCAACGGCTATTACTTTTCCCTTTCCAAATTTTTCATGCATTACTTCAACACCCACTTGAATTTGAGCTGGGGGAGAATACTCTTCAACAACGCCTGTCGCGGCAGACGATGGTATTTTTTTGAAGTTTTTGGGTGGAACAATGGGTGTGCTTGGTGTATTGGCCTTCGACCAGGGTTTGCGCGGTCGTTCTTCCTTTTTCTCCACATCAAAAAATCCTTCACGTGATTTGGAGAAATCAATTGGAGCGCTTGCAGATTTCCTTTCTTCCACAGGCATCTCCAGGTATTTTGGGTCGATGTCTTCGATAAATCGCGAAGGCTCACAGTATTGCAGTTGTCCCCAGCGATATCGTGTTACGGCATAACTCAAGGTGGCGCGTTTTTCCGCACGAGTAAGCGCAACATAAAACAGACGGCGTTCTTCCTCCAGATCTTCGCGTGAATTCAAACTCAACTGGCCCGGAAAGAGGTTCTCTTCCAGTCCAACGATGTAAACGTATGGAAACTCAAGACCTTTTGCTGAGTGAATAGTCATCAAACTCACCTTACCTTCTTCATCACCTTCGTTGTTGTCTATATCTGTTAAAAGCGCAACATCAATTAAGAAGTCGCTAAGTGTATTGATGGCATCAGGATGTTCTATGTCTACTCTGTCGCTGAATTCCTTCATACCGTTGAGCAACTCCTGAATATTTTCGTAGCGCGCAACTCCCTCTGGCGTGCGATCTGTGTAGAGGTCTTTGAGAAGTCCACTTTCACTCGCGATCATGTGACCGATATCGTATGCGTTTTTTGATTCAAGATGAATTGCAAAACTTTTTATCAGAGTCACAAAGTCGTGTACTTTGTTCATCGTTGCGCCACTTAGCCCCACTTCATTTGCGCGTTCAATCATTTCCCAGATACTGATCTCGCGTTCTGCAGCGCCAACTACCAGCTTTTGAATGGTGGTATCGCCAATTCCACGTTTGGGATAGTTGATAATGCGCTTTAGCGACTCTTCATCATTCGGATTGCATGTAAGTCTGAAGTACGCAATAAGATCTTTGATTTCTTTGCGCTGATAGAAACTTAATCCGCCGTAAATTTTATAAGGAATATTAAGTTTGCGAAGGGCTTCCTCAAATGAACGGCTTTGCGCATTGGTGCGATAAAGAATCGCAAATGCAGAAGGTTGAAGTCCATCGCCTTGTTTGACACCATAGATATCATTGGCTACGAAATTTCCTTCGTCGTTATCCGTCATGGCCTTGTGAACTTTGATCATGGATCCCAGTTCGTTGTCTGTCCAGACTTCCTTTTGAATCTGATCTTTGTTCTTCGAAATTATGCTGTTTGCCGCATCTACAATGGTTTTTGTACTGCGGTAATTTTGTTCAAGTTTATATAGAGCAAACTCGGGATAATCTTTTCTGAAGTTCAGAATATTCTGAATATTGGCTCCGCGAAATGCATAAATGCTTTGCGCATCATCACCCACTACACACACATTTTCAAATGCTGCGCCGAGTTGTTTGATGATGAGGTATTGCGAAAAATTGGTATCCTGATACTCATCTACAAGTATGTATTTGAACTTGTGCTGATACTTATGCAGAACATCCGGAAAATCTCGCAGCAATTCATTGGTCTTAAACAGCAAATCATCAAAATCCATAGCGCCAGACTTAAACAAACGCAGATTGTAAGCAGTGTAAATGGCACCCATTTGTGGTCTGCCGGCCTGGCGATCTTCTGCCGTAATATCAACACTGTTGGCGTAATCTTTCGTTGAAATCAGGTTGTTTTTGCAGGAAGAAATGCGGTTATACACCACTGAAGGCTTGTAGATTTTATCATCGAGCCCCATTTCCTTCAAGATGTCTTTGAGCAGATTTTTAGAATCAGCAGTATCGTAAATCGAAAAGTTGCGGGGATAATTTATTTTCTCGCATTCGATGCGCAAAATGCGTGCAAAAATGCTGTGAAATGTACCCATCCAGATATTGCGCGCTTCATGTTCACCCACAAGTTCACCAATGCGTTTCTTCATTTCCTTAGCGGCCTTATTTGTAAAGGTGAGCGAAAGAATTTCAAATGGGTCAACGCCATTCTGAATGAGATGTGCAATACGGTATGTCAGAACACGGGTTTTGCCCGATCCTGCGCCGGCAATTACCATCAGCGGTCCATTGATATGAGATGCGGCCGCGCGTTGCGCATCATTAAGTTCTAAGAGAAAATTGCGATTATTCACGGGGGTGAAGGTAATTCCAGATGCGCACGCATTGGCTGCTGTGCAAAATAATTGGCAAATTCGACTTCAGCGGAGAGCATCAACGTTGAGATAGTTTGGTGAGAAGCGTGTTTTTATCGCACATTCGCCCGACTTTTTAGATACTATCATGCCTAAGATACTTATTATAGACGACGAACCCGCCATTCGCAAAGCCCTGAAAGAAATTCTGGAATACGAGCAATTTGAAGTTTCGGAGGCGGAAGATGGCCCTACAGCACTGAAGTTGGTGGACAAAGAAAGTTATGACCTCATCTTTTGCGACATCAAAATGCCCCGCATGGATGGGATGGAAGTTTTGGATAAGCTCAAAGAAAAGGGAATCGATTCGCCGGTAGTCATCATAACAGGCCATGGTACTGTTGAAACCGCTGTCGAAGCACTGAAGAAAGGTGCCTATGACTTCATTCAAAAGCCCCTCGATCTCAATCGGATTCTTGTTACAATTCGCAATGCAAGCAATCAAAATGCGTTGGCCAAAGAGGCAAAATCACTACGCAAAAAGGTAAACAAGGTATTGGGCTCCAATATTGTGGGAGAAAGTGCGGCCATAGGCGAGATAAAAAAAATGATCGATACCGTAGCTCCCACAGAGGCGCGTGTTTTGATCACAGGTGGCAATGGATCAGGAAAAGAGCTTGTAGCGCGTCAATTGCACGAAAAAAGCGAACGTGCAAATGGTCCTTTCATCGAAGTAAATTGTGCGGCAATTCCTTCAGAACTGATCGAAAGCGAATTGTTTGGTCACGAGAAGGGCGCATTTACATCCGCTATAAAAACCAGGCAGGGTAAATTTGAATTGGCAGATAATGGAACACTCTTTCTGGATGAAATTGGTGACATGTCGCTTGGAGCGCAAGCCAAAGTTTTGCGCGCATTGCAGGAGAGTAAAATCACACGGGTTGGTGGTGATAAGGATTTCAAAGTAAATGTGCGCATTTTTGCCGCAACCAACAAAGACCTCAGGAAAGAAATTGCTTCCGGGAATTTTCGGGAAGATTTATACCATCGTTTATCGGTAATTGTGATTCGGGTGCCTTCACTCAATGAACGCAGAGATGATATTCCGGTTCTGGCTGATTATTTTCTGAATATGATTGCAGAGGAATACGGTCAACCCAAAAAGGAAATCACCGCGGGTGCAATCAAAGGTCTGCAAGAATTGAACTGGACGGGCAATGTGCGCGAATTCCGAAATGTGATCGAGCGATTGGTTATTCTTTCACCAAAAGGCATTGATGATAAAATGGTAAAGGCTTTTGCCGTGCCGAATTTTAGTTAAGAAAACCTTTAGAGTCAAAAATAATAGCAGAAGGCGATTGAATTTTTTGAAGCGAAATAAAACAGGCGATCAACCCAAACGAAGCCTTGGCAGGCGTATTTGGCGTTTTTGTTGGAAATCCGTGATGTGGTTTTTTATCATCACCATTAGTTGGGTTATTCTCTACAAATGGATCAATCCACCCATCACCATTATTCAAATTGCCGAGCGATGCGATTGCCCTGCTGGTTCGGAATACCACCGTGAATGGGTGGATGGCGAGAACATATCCGTTAACATGAAACTTGCAGTTGTTGCAAGCGAAGACAACAACTTCATGAAACACGGTGGAATTGATTGGGGAGCGGTAGAAAAGGCCAGGAAATACAACGAGACCATAGGCAAAAAAAAGGGCAAAATGCGGGGAGCCAGTACCATTTCGCAACAAACCGCCAAGAATGTTTTTTTGTGGAAGGGCGAAAACAAAGTGAGTCGTTGGTTGAGGAAAGGCTTTGAAGTATATTTCACATATCTTATTGAATGGATTTGGGGCAAGGAGCGCATCATGGAAGTGTATCTGAATGTGATCGAAATGGGCCCGTGCAAATTTGGTGTAGAAGCTTCTGCCAACGATTATTTTAATACTACAGCATCGAAATTATCCAGAGAGCAAGCTGCGATCATTGCAGGATGTTTGCCAAATCCTAAAAAATACCTGGTTGCCAAACCGGGGCCATACCTGAAAAAAAGACAAGGCCAGATTGTGCGTTTGATGCGTCTTATCGGCGACAGTTATTTTGATCGTTATGGCGACAATGCAGAGGATGAAAAAGTGAAGAAGGAAGAAGAAGAAATTGAAAAGAGAATTGAAGCACTTCCCAAAGATGATTTGCCGGAGAAAGTGGAAGAGGAGTCATCGGACATTCCTGTAGAATTGGATGAACCAACGAAAGAAGAAGTACAACCGGAAGAAATACAGGTCGAAAAAACAGAGCCCGATACTTCCGGCAATCGATAGGCTTTTCTAAAATCCAATAAGCAATCCACCAGAAGGGAGCAAAGAGCCGTAATAGGGAGAATTCTCATTCTGAACAATGTCGTACATCAGAAAGAGCGCGATTGATGCAAAATCACCGCGAGCTACCACGCCGCCGCCAACAAGCCACACGGGAATGGCTTTGTCGTAATAATTGGTTGTAAGGGAACTGAATTCTGTGTGCAGATAAAATCCCTCCAGAGGCCTTATGCGCGTCCATACGGAAGGACCATAATAATTGATATTGGCAGTTCTGTTTCCGAAATAGGTATAGTTGAATCCGGGACCAACGGCCCACCAATCGGTCACTTTGTAACCAACCATGGGGTTCACCTGGATATAATTAAAAGAGCCAATCCACAATCCCAGATTACCACCATAAACAAGGCGTTCAGAGAATGGAATTTTTTCTTTGACCTTGGTGTCCTTTTGAAGAGAGTCGCTGGTATGATAGTCGTCATCCGTGGTTTTCTGGGCGCTTGCTGAGGCCACCATCAGAAAGGCGGTTAACAAAAGAATATGCCATTTGAAAATCATTCCCAAATATACCGATAAATTCAATACCCTAGAGAAGATCAAACTTCTGATTAAAAACTCAGGTCCAACCCAATAGTAGGAAGGATCGGAAGTTGGTCTACCCGTTTTGCTGTAACGCGATCGATGTAAAATACATTTGAGCGGTTGTATACATTCGTGCATCCCACGTTCACTTCAAGGTTCAATTTGTTTTTAAGTTTGAGGCTCCTCTTTACGTTTAAGTCGAGACGATGGTAATACGGTAATCGACCTTCATTTAAGCCGCCAAACTGAATGCTCATTGTCGACGGATTGGATGTCATGTAGTCGAGCGCTACACCGCCCTGAACTCCTTGTCCCTGGTAATATCCCTGCGTTTGTGTGAAAGGCAATCCGCTTCCAAGATTCCACCTTGCAGAGAATTCATATTCTTTTTTCTTGCCAAATTTGTAGGTGCCCACAAGGTTTACGTTGTGTCTTCGGTCGAATACCGGTGAGTAATATTGGAAACCATCCCAGCGATTCACTTTTGTAAGTGAATACACAATCCAAATGAAATAACGTTTGTCTTCATATTTCAAAACCATATCGGCACCCGCGGCCCAACCTGTTTCAATCAGGAAGTCTTTTTTGAGCACATCCGGAATTTTGTTGTTGGATGCATTGTCCTGATATACCTTGTTTCGATTGGTATTGGTGAGCTGGCGGAAATCTTTGTAATATCCTTCCAGGTTGAGATTCCAGCGTTCAGAAATGTCGTATTCGAAACCAAATATGTAATGATTGGCTCTTTGCAATGAATTGCGTGTCTCGTTTACATTGTTGTTGGCATCTGTATAAGTATCAGGCAGATCTTGGGGTGCGGCAAGGAATCCATAAAACAAATTCACCACATCCCGATCGCTGTTGGTGGCCATCAGATTCTGACTGTACCGTCCTGCTGCAGCTTTAAGTCGAAGAACCTCGCTGGCCTTATACTTTATACCAATGCGTGGCTCCGGAGAAAAAACTCCCAGAGAGCCATAAAACTGCAAACGCAAACTTGGCTCCACCACCCAGCGGCCGCGATTGATTTTATAATCGATAAAAGCATTTAACTCTGTGGTACTTTCTTCAAGTTCTATTTTGCTTGTTTGATCCACAAGTGAAAAAGAATTGTACTGTGTTTTAAAACTAACAATTTCAATTCCGTATTTCAAGACATCTTTGTCCATGATGTATTTGAAATCCAAACCGAAATTAAATCCGTCAATAGCACTTTCACGAGTTGGCAGGTTTTCTTC
>JBJXFC010000048.1:0-17114 GCA_046153915.1 Flavobacteriales bacterium | reverse complement strand
TGTCGCATCATCATGAAAATGAATTGTATTGGTGGCAAGATCAATATCCGAACAACGCTGATTAAATACCAACTCTACGTTTTCGGCTCTGTCCGCACAATGCAATAAAGTCTGATTAAGCAATCCGCGTGATACACTGTAAATCGCTTGTCCTTCTTTGCCGTAAGGTTGATAGGTCAAAGTTCCATCAACGGCATGCATCAATCTCCCGCTCATGGGCAATGCCACCTGCATGATGTCCTCTTTGATTCCCGCGCCTTCCAGTCCGCGCCATCCGCGATCACTTAATGCAAGATTGATACTTTTCCCTTGCACCACTTTCATCTGGCGGATATCGGGACGGCGATCAAAAACCCGCACATGGTGTCCGCGTTTGGATAAATAGATCGCCCACAAACTGCCTACCAGTCCGGCGCCTACAACTACAATTTTTTCTTTTTTCATAACGGCCTCAAATGTGCTTCACGATATCAAATTTTTTCCAATGCCTGACGAAGATCATTTACCAGATCATCGCCCTCCTCCACCCCCACACTCAATCTCAAAAGGGAATCAACCAGCCCGGTTTTTTCGCGGTCTGCTTTCGGAATGGATGCATGGGTCATCGAAGCCGGATGTCCTACCAATGATTCTACTCCACCCAGCGATTCTGCCAATGAAAATACTTCCAATGACTGGGCAAGCTTCGATGCCTCTTCAAATGAATCGCTCTTGAGTGTAAATGAAATCATTCCTCCAAAATCACGCATTTGTTGTTTCGCAACATCGTGATTGGGATGATCTGCAAACCCCGGCCAATACACCTTTCCAACCTTTGAATGCGCGCGCAAAAATTCGGCAACCAATTTGCCATTGGCACAATGTGCCTTCATGCGCAAATGCAAAGTCTTCAGTCCGCGCAAAACAAGAAAGGAATCCTGAGGACCAGGAACCGGACCACATGAATTCGTAATAAATGCCAGTTGATCGTAGTGCTCTTTGTTGTTTGTCATCAGCGCACCCATCACAACATCGCTGTGTCCACCGAGGTATTTTGTAGCACTGTGCATCACGATATCTGCTCCGAGATCCAGTGGATTCTGCAGATAAGGAGATGCAAATGTGTTGTCTACAACCGATATGATATTGTGCTTTTTCGCAAGCGTTGTGAAGTATGTTATATCGATAATTTTCATCATCGGATTGGTGGGCGTTTCAATCCACAGCATTTTGGTTTTTGGATTGACAAGCGCATCTACTGCCGCTTTATCATGCATATCCACGAAATGAAATTGAATGCCGTATTTCGCAAACACTTTGGTAAACATGCGGTACGAACCACCATACAAATCGTCTGTGGCAATTACTTCATCACCCGGATTGAGCAATTTGATAATGGTATCTGCGGCTCCCATTCCACTGCTAAAACACAGGCAATATGTTGCGTTTTCCAATGAAGCAAGACAACTTTCCAATGCCACACGTGTTGGATTTTTACCGCGCGCATAAGCATACCCTTTGTGCTGAGCCGGCGCTTCCTGAACATACGTTGAGGTTTGATAAATGGGAGTCATGATGGCTCCTGTTGTGGGATCCGGCTCTTGTCCGGCATGTATGGCTCTCGTGCCAAATGCTTTACCTGAAAAATCTTTCATTGCTTAATTCTATAATTTGCTGCAAATATGTTGTTCTAATCGTTGTTCACTTTTTTAATCTGCCCGGATTATCTGTTAAAAAGGATTTCCATCCTGTATAACCTTGGCCAGCCGAAACAGCACTGCTGCTTTGGTAAAAATGACAAACCGCGGCTGCAAGTCCATCGGTTGCATCCAGTTTGGCTGGCATATCTGCATCGGGAATGTTCAAAACCCGCTGCAACATCGCTGCTACCTGTTCTTTGGATGCGCTTCCATTTCCAGTAATACTCTGTTTAATTTTCCGTGGAGCATATTCTACCACCGGCATTTTACGGCTGAGTGCGGCTGCAATGGCAACGCCCTGCGCCCGTCCCAGTTTCAGCATACTCTGCACGTTTTTTCCAAAGAATGGGGCTTCAACAGCAAATTCATCGGGATGAAACCCATCAATGAGCTCAATTGTTCGCTCAAAAATTTTCTGCAACTTGACGTGATGATCGCTGTATTTCTCGAGATGCAAAACACCCAATGCCATCAAACTCATCTTTTTGCCTTCGACTTTGATGATGCCATAACCAAGAATGGTAGTGCCCGGATCGATGCCCAGAATGATTCTCTCTGCTGGAATGGCTGGTTTGTTCATGGTTCTCTTTTCACATCTTTCGATCGAATGGTGATGGAAAAGACATGGTGTTTCTTTCTTTGGCGCGTAAAAGTATGTTTTTCGCCACCGTTCTCATACCATTTGTGATAATTGTGCTCTATGCGCTCTACATCCGTGTGATGGCTGTGCAATGGCGTAAAATTCCGACTCATCAGACTCCAGCCGATTTCCAACCCAAACAGCGCATTGCGGTTTTAATTCCGTTTCGGGACGAATTGGCGAATCTCATAGTTCTCACGCAAAGATTGAAAGACATCAACTATCCAACGCCCCTTGTTCAGTTTATCTTCATTGATGACAACAGCGAGGATGGTGGACCAGCATTGATTGAACAATATACGACCGCGGATAAACGCTTCCGTTTGCTTCGATTGCATGAATCTGGTGGTAAGAAAAATGCCCTTCAAATGGGATTCGAACAATCGCAGTCCGATATCATCGTAACACTTGATGCTGATACCGCAGTGCATCAAAATTTCCTACGACACCTTGCCTGTTTTTATCAACTCGAAGAACCTGTGATGATCATTTGTCCAGTCATGATTCGCACCGGATTTCACTACTGGGGTGAGTTGGTCAAAATCGAATGGCTCGGTATCGCAGGCTTAACGGGTGGTTCGGCCCAACGCCAAAAAGCCCTGATGGCCAATGGTGCTGCACTGTGTTTTGAAAGAAAGGCACTCGAAGCCGTTGGTGGATATACTCCGCATGCCGGAATAAGCAGTGGTGACGATATGTTCCTGCTTATTCAAATCAAAAAATGGGGGCTTAATACCGTGAAGTATATCTGGAATCCGGAAATGCTTGTGCAAACAAATGCTCCAGATACGCTGCTTAAGTTCCTTTCTCAACGCATTCGCTGGGCTTCCAAATCGAGGCACCTTAAAGACTGGAATATGCTCTTTGCTGGAAGTCTTACGATTCTTGCCAATCTCGCTATTTGTTCTTCTATCCTCACCATGCGATTTTCAGAATGGCACTTCTACGCATTTATGTTGTCGTTTGGGATAAAAAGTATAGCTGATCATTCTCTTGCAAGAGCAGTTGCAAACAGGTGGAAAATAGATTTCAAAGAAAGAGAACTCATTGTTCTTTCGTTCATTTACCCACTGTATGTTTTGTTGATCCCAATTTGCAGCCTTTTTATAAAACCCAATTGGAAAGGAAGAAAAATAAAAACCTGAATGAGCACTTCGACTAAGGCAGATAAACCATCATCCATTGCGTGGAAACGTTTCAGACGCAATCCACTCGCCATGGGTGGAATGGTGTTTATTTTTTTGATTGCCTTGATCTCACTCGCAGGGCATTTTATTCGACCAGACAGCACGCCAGATGCCAACGACCAACAGCTTACATTGAGCAGACAAAAACCCGGATTCAGTGCGCGTTTTGTTCAGATTCCAACAAATCACGAAGACAAAAATTTCATTAAGGCCTGGTTTAGTGGAGGCGAACAAAAAGCATTTCGTGAAATTCCGATACGGGAATATCAAGTTGCAGAAGATGGAGTTGAACTCATTCCTTTTGGAGCTGGTGAAGACGAAAAAATAAAGTTGACCTTTGAAGAACTCGGGATTGCGCAAGCTTCCGAAGTTGAAAAGCGCATAGTAACAAAATCGTTCCTGTTTGGTACTGACAAATATGGCCGTGATTTGTTATCGCGCCTGATGGCAGGAGCGTCTATATCCCTTGCTGTTGGCGCCATCGCGGTTATAATTTCACTTTTGATCGGATTGCTGATTGGCCTTGTGGCAGGCTACTTCCGCGGTTGGGTGGATGCCGTGCTGATGTGGTTTACCAATGTGGTGTGGGCTATCCCAACGTTGATTCTTGTGATGGCAATCACCTTTGCATTTGGAACGGGATTCTGGAAAGTGTTTCTCGCAGTTGGACTCACAATGTGGGTAGAAGTGGCCCGAATTGCCCGCGGACAAGTGCTCAGCGTGCGTGAAAAAGAATACATCGAAGCCGCAAGGGCCCTGGGATTTTCGGAGATGCGTATCATCTTCAAACACGTTCTTCCCAATATCCTTTCTCCCATCATCGTGATAAGTGCTGCCAATTTTGCATCGGCTATTTTGATTGAAGCCGGTTTGAGTTTCCTTGGTCTTGGCGCTCAAATTCCCGCTCCCAGCTGGGGCAATATGATTCGTGAGCATTATTCCTACATCACAACAAACCTGGCTTACCTGGCTATTCTGCCCGGACTTTGTATCATGTTGCTTGTGCTTTCTTTTATGATGGTTGGCAACGGACTGCGCGATGCGTTGGATGTGCGTGAGTGATGTGGGTAGTATTCATTTGTAATTCAGCATCTTATTTCCAACATGCTCTGCATCCTTTCACTATTGTGAAATAGTTACCTTCGCACCATGGAAAAAAACGCTCGCATTTATGTGGCAGGTCACCGCGGAATGGTGGGCAGTGCCATTGTGAGAAAATTGGAGTGTGAAGGATATACCCAACTCATCTTGCGTTCATCCTCCGAACTTGATCTTCGCAATCAAAAACAAACCAACGATTTTTTTCAGTCAGAAAAACCAGAATATGTTTTTCTTTCAGCAGCCAAAGTGGGAGGCATACAGGCAAATAATGTATATCGTGCAGACTTCCTGTACGATAACCTCATGATCGAAGCGAATATTTTCAAGGCGAGTTTTGATATGGGTGTCAAAAAATTACTTTTTCTCGGATCATCTTGTATCTATCCAAAATTGGCACCGCAGCCACTCCAGGAAGAAAGCCTTCTTACCGGAATTTTAGAATCTACCAACGAGCCTTATGCGATCGCCAAAATTGCAGGTATCAAGCTCGCAGAAGCTTATCGTGATCAGCATGGTTGCAACTATATCTCGGCCATGCCCACCAATCTTTATGGCCCAAACGACAATTACGACCTCAACAATTCGCATGTCTTACCCGCATTGATCCGCAAATTTCATACTGCCAAAATAGAAAACCATCCTTCTGTTGAAGTGTGGGGAACTGGCTCACCATTGCGCGAATTTCTGCACGTCAATGACCTTGCTGATGCCTGCTTTTTTCTGATGAAAAATTACAATGAAAAACTTTTTGTAAATATCGGAACAGGTGTTGATCTCAGCATCAAAGCCCTTGCAGAAATGGTGAAGGAAATTACCGGATTTACTGGTGAACTGATCTGGAATACTTCCAAACCCGATGGCACACCACGCAAACTCATGGATGTGTCGAGACTTCACAATCTGGGCTGGAAACACAGCATAGACCTACGCGATGGAATAACATCGGTATATGAAGAATACCGCAATCTCCAACCCGAAATGGTGCGGGCTAAATGAGCATTTTTTCTACCATAACGCGGCACTTCGTATATAAATATGCGATGGTTCTTTGTTTGTTCTGTGCATTCGTTTTTCAATCCTTCTCTCAGCAAAAAAATATTTCTCTCAATAGATTCACAACAGGAGAGGTTGAACAAAGTTTGTTGGGTGATTCATCGCGACTGGTTCACCGGGGAAATAAACCATTTCTTGAAAGCAATCTCAACACGTCGAAAATTTACGGATTAAAAAAAGATTCATCCAAAGTATATACAACAGGTGCTGATAAATTATTCCGCTCGCACCTGGTAGAAATCCGCAAAGAAGATTTTTTCATTGCAGTTGATCCACTCATGGATTTTGGTTTTCTCAACGAACTGGCTGATACATCATCCTATTCTGATACCGTAAAACTCCGCAACAACACTCGTGGATTCCAGGTTATTGGGGATATCGGAAAACAGTTTTCATTTGAAACAAGTTTTTATGAAAACCAATCTTTCCTTCCTGTTCATGTGAAAAATTTTGCGGATACCATTAAAGTCGTTCCCGGAATGGGCCGCTGGAAGGTGTTTGATGGTGACGGATACGACTTTGCCATGGCATCCGGACTTATTAGTTATTCTCCTGCCAAATGGGTCAATCTGCAATTTGGCCATGGCAAAAATTTCTTCGGTCATGGCTACAGATCACTTCTCTTGAGTGACGCAGCCTTCAATTATCCTTTTATCAAATCGACCTTTCAGTTCTTCAACAATAAGCTGCAATACACCGCTATCTATGCTTCTCTGCAGACTCTCGAAAGATTGCCGCTGGGTGAAGTACCTGAAGCGCTTTACAAAAGAAAAGGTGGCAGTTTTAATTACCTGAGTTGGATACCAACCCCTAATCTGGAAATCGGACTCTTTGAAGGCATTGTCTGGAAGAGGTACGATGAAGCAGAAGGAACGGTGCCGCAGCCATGGGGAGGATTTGTGCCCGTCATTGGTTTTAATTCTGCCATGCAGGGATTGGATGGTGAAAACAACGTGCTGGTAGGTATGAATGTTCGCTACGATTTCCGCAAACTCGGTTTTGTCTATGCGCAATTTGCCGCTGATGATCCTGCAAGCAAGTCCATTGGTTACCAACTGGGAGCCAAATTTTTTGACGTCCTACTTCCAAATCTCGACATTCAGGCCGAATGGAATTCACTTGGCGAGTTTATGTATGCCAGTCACTACCGATTGCAAAATTATGTGCACACCCAGCAGCCGCTTGGCCATCCTACTGGTGGTGCCACGACAGAAATTCTTGGTATCGCCAATTACCGATGGAAAAGGGTGATTGCACAGATCAAATACAATCAGATCGACCACGTGCTTGGCCCGGAAGGCAATTGGAAAAAAGATCCATTGAAGGATTATGGAAACATTGCTCCCTGGCCCGATCGCCGCATCCAGCAATGGGAAGTGGCCGCCGGATTGTTGTTTAATCCGAAAACAAATTTCCAGATTTTGCTCACCTGGATGGACAGAATTGAAAAGACCGCATACAACTGGCAACAGGAGGGAAAATTCCACTCATCCATCATAGGTATTTCAGTACGCACGAATCTGATCAACCGATATGCGGATTTTTAGGTAATTTCGCCTCCCCAATTTACGACTCGCTTAATTTTTGCCTGCCTTGAACGACATTGTTCGTGATCTCATACTCGCATTTTTATCAGCTTTTATGCTGGTGCTTGTTGCTACGCCGTCACTTATCAAAGTGGCGAAGCTCAAACACCTTGTAGACGAACCTGGTGACGCGCGCAAACTGCACCGCAGATCGGTTCCGACCATTGGAGGTATCATGATCTTTGCAGGAACCATTATTGCCTATTGCCTGTGGTTCCCATCTCAGGAAGGTTGGCAGCTCGGCAGAAATTACAACGCTTTTGAAGCCCTCAACGAGTTTAAGTACCTAGTGGCATGCATGTTTATGCTGTTTTTTCTGGGGTTAAAGGATGATATCGTTGGGGTTTCGCCCACCAAAAAACTTCTAATTCACTTGCTGGTTGGGTTTTTGCTGGTCTATGTGGCCGATATACGTATCACCCAATTCTGGGGACTCTTTAATGTAGACGAACTCCCATTCTGGTTAAGCATTACACTCTCCATTTTCATCTACATCGTTATTGTAAATGCCATCAATTTGATCGATGGCGTTGACGGATTAGCAGCAGGTGTAGGGCTAATTGCGAGCATCACCTTTGCCTATTGGTTTCACCGCACCGGAGATCAACCGCTTGCACTGCTGGCAATGGGTCTTGCGGGCTCACTTTTTGGTTTCCTCATTTACAATTTTCAACCCGCGAAACTTTTTATGGGCGACTCTGGCTCACTCATCATTGGTGTGGTGCTTTTTGTTCTGGCTGTCAAAATGATAGAGTTTCCGGTTTCTCGTCTGCTCCTGGCTATGCGCGCCGTGCCAAAACCTGTGCTGGCCATGGCCATTCTCTCCTATCCACTCATCGATACGCTGCGGGTTTTTATCATTCGTGCTGTACAAGGTAGATCGCCATTTTCGGCAGATAAAAACCACATCCACCACAAATTGTTATCGATGGGATTTTCGCACCGCAAAACGGCCTTTATCCTCTACGGTTTTACGCTTTTTATCATCCTTCTCACCTTTCTTACCCCAGATTATACACCCAATATTACTTTTCTTATCGTGGGCGGAACAGCGCTAATCACCTGTAATTCTGTATTCCTGTTCAAATCGAAGAAATAAGTTGGTATCTGGCGTCGAAAGAATGCTGTAATTCCATCAATGAAGGCCTATTTTCGCCCGTCATTTTTTTACAAAACACCGTGAATCAGAAAGTTGATATACTGCTTGGCCTGCAATGGGGCGACGAAGGGAAAGGAAAACTCGTAGATGTTCTCACCCCAAAATACGATGCAATTGCCCGTTTTCAGGGAGGGCCTAATGCTGGTCACACGCTTGAATTCGAAGGTGGCAAACACGTTCTGCATACCATTCCATCTGGTATTTTTCATGCTCATGTAAAAAACATCATTGGCAACGGCGTTGTAATCGATCCTGTTGTTTTCGAAAAAGAAATTCTGGCTCTCCGCGCCAAAAATGTTCCTGTTGAAGAGCGTTTGTTTATTTCCAGAAAAGCGCATATCATTTTGCCTACACATCGCCTTCTCGATCGCGCCAGTGAAGCTTCCAAAGGCGAAGGAAAAATCGGCAGCACACTCAAAGGAATTGGTCCGGCATACATGGATAAAACAGGCCGCAACGGCATGCGCGTAGGCGATTTGTTGGATGATCAATTCCAACAGAAATACACTGCGCTGAAACAAAAACACCTATTTCTGCTGGATGGATTTAAACAACACTTCACACTGGAAGAAGCTGAGTTGAAACAAATGGAAGCTGAATTTATGCATGGCGTCGAATTGATTCGCTCGCTCACCATTGTAGACAGCGAACATTATATGGATCAATTGATTCGCAGTGGAAGTTCCGTTTTGGCTGAGGGTGCCCAAGGCTCTATGCTCGACGTAGATTTTGGATCCTATCCATTTGTAACTTCAAGCAGCACCATTGCAGCAGGTGCCTGCACAGGTCTTGGAATTGCTCCAGGCCGAATCGGCGAAGTAATAGGTATTTTCAAAGCCTATTGCACACGCGTTGGCAGTGGTCCTTTCCCTACTGAACTTCTCGATGAAACGGGTGAACAAATGCGCCAGACCGGACGCGAGTTTGGATCTACTACCGGTCGTCCACGTCGTTGTGGATGGCTCGATCTGCCTGCTCTTCGTTATGCCTGTATGATCAACGGCGTTACGCAACTGATCATGATGAAAGCAGACGTACTAAGCGATTTTGATACGTTGCAGATTTGTACACATTACATGTTCGAAGGCAAAAAGATAGATTATTTGCCATACGATATCGATCCGTCCAAAGTACAACCCGTGTACGAAGCTATACCAGGCTGGAAGTGCGACCTCACAGGCATGCGCGAAATGCATCAATTGCCAAAGGAACTTCTCGATTATATCTCCTTCATTGAAAAAAGTATGGAGATTCCAATTACCATCGTTTCCGTTGGTCCCGACAGATTGCAAACGATTGTGAAAGAATCGGCTATGGCACAATAAAAATCCGAGATTATGAAGTCGGTTTCGTATATGAGATTTAAAAGCCCAATAAATACAAGTGTTCGCGCAAGTTTCGAGCGCGCAGACGTATTCAGCCATACGGTGAGCACTCGAAACGAGCAAATGCTTGTATTTGCAGGGATTTTGAAACGTAATGGAAATTTGACTGCATAATCTCGGATATTGGCAGGATTCTTTCATAGGCCGCCATATCATTTTCCTGCATGAATCGTTTTTTTCGCGTCCATACCCTATCTCTGCTCTGCTTAATCTGCGGACTTCTATTTGCGGGTGATGTTTCTGCGCAGAAAAAAAAGAAAGTCAACCTGATTCACACCGACGAATTGTTGTTTGACAAAAACATGGTAGACGCCCAACGTCTCATTGGTCGTGTGCAACTCGAATACGAAGGCACGATGTTCTTCTGCGACAGTGCTTATCTATATTCCACAGACGATTTTGATGCATTTAGCAATATCCGCATTATCAAAGGCAGTGATTTTTCTCTTACTGGAGATATTGGGCATTTCGATAAAAAATCAAGTACCGCTACTGTTCAAAACAACATCACTCTCCGGGACAAGGAGATGACTCTCACTACTGATTATCTAACCTTCAACACGCAATCTGAAATTGCTACCTATACAGGAGGTGGTAAAATTGTGAGCAACGCAAATCGCAATACGTTGACGAGCAATCGTGGTTCTTATCACTCCAAATCCGAAGTATTTTATTTCAGAAAAAATGTTGTTCTCAAAAACCCGGATTATGTTGTGAATTGCGACACCATGCAATACAACAACGCCAGTGAAGTAACCTATTTCTTTGGACCAACAACCATCACCGGCGATGACTCAGAAATCTATTGTGAGAATGGATACTACAACACAATCAAAGACCAAAGTAGATTTGGCAAAAACGCGCGTGTTCGATCTGAAAAAACAATTCTGACTGGCGATAGTATTTTCTATGATGGCAAAGCAGGATTTGGTGAAGTCTTTCGAAACGTCACTATCCAGGATACGACTCAGGACTTTTCCATCAGCGGGAATTACGGCAAACACATCGAAAAAACAAAATTGAGTTTTGTAACACAACGCGCATTGCTCACCCAGTTTTTCGAAAATGATTCCTTATTTCTTCATGCAGATACCTTAAAAGCATTGCCTGACAGCGCGGGAAAAAATGTAATCTACGCATATCACAAAGTGCGCATGTTCAAATCAGACATGCAGGGAAAATGTGATTCGCTTGTTTATTCAGAATCGGACTCCACGATGCTCATGTTTCGAGATCCCGTTTTGTGGAATATGCAAAATCAAATTACAGGCGATTCCATTTCACTGCAAATAGAAAATGGTCAATTACACAATTTATTGGTGAAGGGCAATTCATTTATCATAAGCGACGCTGAAGCCAAAGGGGATAGTATTAAAACACAAAACGAACGCTACAATCAAATCAAAGGACGAAAACTTACCGGAACATTTTTTGAAAACGAACTGCGCAACGTGTATGTAGAAGGCAACGGACAACTGATTTTTTTCCCTACCGAAGAAAAAGGAAAAGCTCCTGTGGCAGTAGGTCACAACAAAGGCGATTGTTCGAATATCAATATTGAAATCCGCGACCGGGAACTCACGCGTATTCGCATGGAAACGGAAACCAATTCGAAATTCAGTCCGATGAAACTCGCTGGTGATGCCATCTTCAAACTGGAGAATTTTAAATGGCGGGGCGATGAAAGGCCCGTCAATAAAGACGCGATATTCGATTAGATCTCTTAAAAACACTTTGCATTTAACAACTGCATTGAACCTGTTTCTGCTTTGGGTGTAATCTTGTGGTAATGAAGTTCTCCTTTTCCATACTGTGTATCCTGCTTTCGAATATGATTTTCGCGCAACTCAGCGCACTCCATCCCGATAGCTTAAAAGCTTGGAGCAAAGAGTCTGAAGCTGTCTTGCATATCCGCACTGACACCACCGCACTAGAAAACTGGCCCTCTTTCAATCACGACCTTGGCACAACTTACACTTACATGCCATTCAAAATCGTCAATTTCTACAAAAGAAGTGATACACTTGACGTTTCACAAATCGTCATTCTGCACTCGTACCTCAACGATTTGAAGGAATGGATGAGCCCAAACTCTGAATACATGGTCTTCCTTCCACGGCAATATTCCAGAGGCAATCAAAATTGGGCCAATTCGGAAGTTGTTCCAGAACCCGATGGCTCCTTTCTGCTCATGCGTGAGAAATGTTTTACATTCAATGCAGATAATGATGCTGCGCTCAAAAAATACTTTCGCAAAACACGACTCGATAATTGTGTTTACAATGAGGACTGGAAGGGAGTTGAAAATGAATTAAAAGCTCTTGTGGGCACATGTTCCAACGCAGCGAAAGACGAAAACACGGCAGCATACAAACTGCTTCAGGAATTAAATTCTTATCACTCCATTCATCGTGTCGAAACCGAAAAATGTGTCAGCCATATTGCTATCTATCCGGGTTGGATTACCTATATCATCCGATTTGCTAATGAAAACGGACCGCGTGACTATTACCTCACTGCCAGTTTGGGCAAGGTCTTTCGGCATGGCTGGCTCAGATATAAAATAGGTTTGAGTACGTCTCAGGACAAACTCTTCCACTCTTCCTTTGTCCGTGGATATGATCTTTTCGAATACTACCGTACATTTTGCCTGAGCGATACATACCAGCGCGCGTTTTACCCCAAATATGATCCCGACTTGAATTGGAAATGTGAATTGCTTACAGATTCTATTGCGTCTGAAACTTCCAATATCCGAGTGCGCATTTCAGCAATTAATAAAAGTCCACGTGTACAGGTTTTGTCCTGGCCTGTCAATCAAAACTCCGATGAAAAATCAACGCTCTTCCAATTTGTAAGTGAGGATGGACTGCTGATTGAAGAAGAAACACCTTACATCTATTTGCCACACGACGAAACATTGATGCCATCCGTTATTAAACTGCAGCCAGGAGATTCTATCACATCCATTCAAACTATTAACAATCCATTCTCTTTTTACAGCGATGCCGACGCACAACATCATCTTCCCTTGATTCGCGATACCAGGTATGCTGTCCAATGGATTTACAAATCCGTTATTCCCGAATACATTCCTCTTGATACAAGTTGGAGAATTCCATCAGGAAAAACAATTGCGGCGCCCATTCCACTGCGTGTTGGAGAAGGATCCTGGGAATCTGATACCCTGCTTGTTCAATTAATGGCTCACCATTTTTCCTTCAAAACGATGGATGGTGATCAGGCGGCATGTGATGCCCTGGTTAAAATTATTTCTCCTAATGGATCCAACCATTTTTCAATCGGACAAACCATGGGTATTAAATTCGAGTTGCCCTTCGACGTGCAGGAAGAATACTATGATGAAGAATTGCGCGCTGTTATGACCAATGCAACACCCGGAGATTACCTGCGTGTTGTTGTTCAAACCAAAGGCCCGGTAGAAACTGATGCCGCAAATGGAAATAAATGTTTTATGATTGCGCATCAGGAAAACGCGGTAGCAATTCGATAACGCATTTTTTTGATTTGGACCGTGCTTTGATAGCCCCAATTCCAAAACCAATCCAGTTGATTGATATACATACAGATGCAATCAACAATACCCTGCGACTTTTCGACAAAAATCAGGCACAGCGCTGATTAGAGCATCCGATTTAGTAATATTTATCATCGCATAATTTTTGCTAATTATTACCACCTCTGCTCCAATTGTCCTAAACATTTGCCCCTTCAATTCAATAACCAAATTATATGTCATTTTCAGATTTTTTCGCACAGTACTGGTGGGTCCTTGTTGTGCTTGTTAGTTTACTTTTTTACAAAGTAATTCTTCGTGTGTTCTTCGGTATGGTGATCGTGCCGGAGGATAAAATTGGTCTCGTTACCAAAAAATTCGTGCTGTTTGGTGCTAACCGCGAATTGCCCGATGGTCGCATCATCGCTACGTTGGGTGAAGCCGGTTTTCAGGCCAGAACGCTTGCTCCCGGTTTGTACTGGTGGATGTGGCCATGGCAATACGGCGTGGAGTTTATTCCCTTCACCGTTATCCCGGAAGGTAAAATCGGACTCGTTCTTTCCAAAGACGGTAAAGAAATTCCAACAGGTAATATTTTGGCACGACGCGTGGAATGCGACAATTTTCAGGATGCTTCTTCCTTTCTGCTAAACGGCGGTCAACGTGGTAGACAAACTTCCTTCATTACTGCCGGTTCTTATCGTATCAATAGGTATTTGTTTGATGTGGCCATTACAGATCAGGTTATCATTCATGAAAACATGATAGGAGTTGTTACGGCACTTGATGGTGAACCTATTCCTCAAGGTAAAATTGCTGGTAAAGAAATTGCTGGTCACAACAACTTCCAGAATTTTGATATCTTCCTAACAAATGGCGGTTGCCGCGGTCTGCAGCCGCAACTGATTCTCGCGGGTAGCTACAACATCAATCCATGGGCGATTAATATTGAAGAAATTCCTATGACGGATATTCCCATCGGCCATGTCGGAGTTGTTATTAGTTATGTGGGTGAAGACGGAAAAGACCTCACCGGTGATACCTTCAAACACGGTAATATCGTGAGCAAAGGATACCGCGGTGTGTGGATGGAACCTCTTGGCCCGGGTAAGTATCCCATCAATACTTTTACGATGAAGGTAGAACTGGTGCCTACCACCAACCTGGTTCTCAACTGGGCCAATGCCCGCAGTGAAGCACACGCTCTTGATAAAAATCTGAGCACTATTACAGTGCGCTCGCGCGATGGTTTCCCGTTTAACCTGGACGTTGCACAGATCATTCACATTCCTGCCAATGAAGCTCCAAAAGTGATTGCACGTTTTGGTAGTATGAACAACCTCGTAAGTCAGGTACTCGAGCCTACCATTGGCAACTACTTTCGAAATAGCGCTCAGGACAGTGATGTGATCAGTTTCCTTACTACCCGAAAAGAACGTCAGGACAGCGCCAAGAATCATATTCGTGAAGTCCTGGATGAATACAATGTGAATGCAGTTGATACGTTGATTGGCGATATCGTTCCGCCTGAAGCATTGATGAAAACGCTTACTGACCGCAAAATCGCGCAGGAGGAAGAAAAAACGTATGAAACGCAGCGCATGGCCCAGGAGAAGCGTCAGGGGATGGAAAAAGAAACTGCCATTGCCGACATGCAAAAAGAAATCGTGAAGGCACAACAAAGTGTTGAAATTGCCGAACGCACTGCAAATGCTACGGTGAAAAAAGCAGAAGGTGATGCGACCAGCTTAAAACTGCAGGTGAATGCTGAAGCAGAAGCTACCAAAATGCGTGCAAATGCAGAAGCGGAAGCCACCAAAGCACGCGCCGGAGCAGAAGCTGAAGCTACCAAACTCAACGCAAGTGCGGAGGCCGAACAGATTTCGAAAACAGGTCTTGCAGAGGCTGAAAAAATTATGGCCATTGGTAAGAGCACTGCAGAGGCTTACGAATTGCAGGTTAGCGCCATGGGTGGTAACAATTTTACACGGTATAAAATCACCGAAGAAATTGCCAAAGGCCAGATCAAAATTATTCCCGACATCCTCATTGGAGGTTCAGGAAGTAATACAGATGGCGGCATAAGCGGACTTCTCGGAATGCAGCTGCTTCAAATGGTGCAGGAACAACGTGAAGAGAAAAACGACGACAAGGAAGAAAATAAATAATCCCTTCGCAGCAATTAAAAGGGAGATCCAGGTGGGTCTCCCTTTTTTATTTAGGCAGAATGTATCCATGCAGTCAAAAGATTTTTTACTTTGGCACCATGCGTTGGATCAAACGAATTTTAATTGGCTTGCTTGCACTCATCATTCTTGCGAGCATTGGATTGTATGCCACTGGAAACAGTCATATTTTCAAAGGACTATCACAAACGTATTTCATTGGAAAATCCAAACCGGATATCGACGACATGGATGCATTTGCAACGAGCACCATCGCCGCAGATCATCCCGAAGCATGGCCTCTTTCTTCCAGATACAATTTGGGTAAAATTCCAGCAGGAATGTTGCCTCTTTGTGATTCGATGGAAACTACAGCATTGTTGGTTTTTAAAAATGATTCACTTCTCTTCGAACATTACTGGGATGGGTTTGATGAAAAAACATATTGCAATTCTTTCAGCATGGCCAAAAGCTTTTGTGCTATGCTTGTAGGCAAAGCTGTGCAGGAAGGCTATATCCAAAGCCTGGATCAAAAAGTGGGCGATTATATACCCGAATTCAAAGAAGGCATCAACGATCAATTAACCATCCGCCATTTATTGCAAATGACAAGCGGAATTCCTTTTGGAGAAAGTTATTCAAGTCCGTTTGGTTATGTGGCCAAATCCTATTTCAGCGATGATCTCATCAAAGAAACCATGGTATACCGCGTAGAAAAAACTCCTGGTACTTTTTGGAAATACGAAGGCGGTAATTCGGTTTTGCTTGGAATAATTCTCAAAAAAGCTACTGGCCGAACTCCAAGTGAATACTTCTTTCAAAAAGTATGGTCGTGCATAGGAGCCGAACAGAATGCACACTGGAATCTTGACCGTGAGGGTGGAATGGAAAAAACATTCAGCGGATTTTATGCAAACGCTCGTGATTTTGCACGTCTTGGAAAACTCTATCTCCAGGAAGGGGTGTGGGACAACGACACCGTATTAGATCCCGCTTTTGTTCGGGAATCACTCACTCCATCCATGGTCCCGGATGAACGGGGCGAAAAATGTGACTGGTACGGATTGCATTGGTGGCTGGGCAAACACAACGGTAAGCCATTCTTCTCCTGCCGTGGTATGCGTGGACAATACATCGCTGTTATTCCTGAAGAAAACATTATCATGGTAAGATTGGGCCACAATCAACGCAAAGAACGTGTTGAAAATATGCCACCCGATTTATATCATTACCTCGATATTGCTTTGGATATTTCGCACCAGTAATATGAAGAAAGATATTGAACTCATAGAAGTAAAAGATGTGGGAATTGCCATTGTGCCCCAGGATCCATACAACCCACAAAGCAATTGCGACGTGTATTTCATCAATATGAAAACGACCACACTTGAGAATGTACTCATCAATGTAAGTGGTCAGGGAATTGTAAACGGAGTTGAAAAAGAAACTGCGTTATTGCGTTATTTCCTCAAAGATGTTGCCGCGGGTGCTGCAGTAAAATTTGAATACATTCTCGCCGAAACCCTTGATCTTCGCAACAGATATTGGGTTAGCTTTTATGAAAACGGAACTATCCAGGACAAAAAATTTATTCTTGAACCAAATACCGTAATTGAAGAAAATTTCGAAATCATATCCATAT
>JBJXFC010000028.1:0-2633 GCA_046153915.1 Flavobacteriales bacterium | reverse complement strand
CGAAAAACTGAATCAGTTGATCTTATTCTTAAATTTCAGCTTACGCCACAATTGCAGTTCGGTTATGCGTATGACTATCCAATCGACTATGCAGCCAACCTGAGTAGTGCATCGCATGAACTCATGGTAAAATACCAATTTCGGAAAACTCACAAACAAGTAGCATCCCCCCGATGAACAACCTGAAGCGATTTGGATGGATTTCGATGCTCGTTTACATAAGTTGTATGAGCTTAGAGGCAGACTGTCAGGCTACGGTTTTTTCCATTTTTCAAGACCCCTGAAAACAAGCTGAAAAAAACTATACAGAAGGGAATTACCTTGAAGCCATTCAGCTTTACACAAAACTGCTGGAGAAAAATCCAGCGGATAAACATGTGCAGATAAGGTTGGCCCAGTCTTTTTGTCGTGTCAAACAATACGATAAAGCGGTATCGGTTTACGATTCGTTCTTAAGTAAGAAGTCCGCCCTGCCAGGAGAAGACATGTATTTCTATGCGGAGGCACAATCTTCTCTAAAAAATTATGCAACAGCCCTAACGTATTATAAACAATGCCTTGAACGAGATCCGGAAAATGACCTGATCGCAAAAAAAATATGGCGTCTCAATAACATTCAATACTTATTTGAGGACTCTGCACATTATGCCGTACGACTCCTGCCAGTGAACACTACACTTAGCGAACTGTGCCCCATCCCTTACCAGAATAGCGTTGTGTTTACTTCCAATAGAAAAGAAGTCAAGCTGGTGGAGAAAGTGAATGGAAAACTCAATGCTCCCTTTTACCAATTGTACGCAGTGGAATGGAAAATAGATACAACCACGTTAACCAAATCGTTTTCAACAAAGCCCGCTGGTTTTGCAAAAACATTAAAGTCCAAGTACAACATTGGGCCAGTGGCATTTTACAATAAGGGCAGACAAATGGTGTATGTTTCATCATCTGAAAAAAAAGAGGGTGATGGAAGTTATACGTTGGGATTATACTTTGCTTCTCTCTACAACCGCAAGTGGAGGGGGGATGCATCTTTTCCATTCAATAACGATGACTACTCCATTTATGATGTGAGCATCACACAAGATGGAACGAGATTGTACTTCTCTTCCGATATGAAAGGCGGTTTGGGGGGAAAAGATGTTTATACTTCCCAATGGATCGATGGACGATGGTCAAAACCACGGAACCTGGGGGAACCAGTCAATACAGATAAGAATGACGTGTTTCCTTATGCCCATACAGATGGAGCACTTTATTTCTCCTCTGACGGACATGCCGGGTTGGGTGAACTTGATATTTTCAAATCGCAAATCCGGGCAGAGGGATATGGAGAACCACAGAATGTAGGCTACCCACTCAACAGCAGTTATGACGATTTCGGGTTGTCATTCGATTCCCTTGGAACACATGGATATTTTACTTCTAACAGGAAGAACGGAGGCTATGACGATGACCTTTATGAATTCGATATGGACTTGCAAACGTATCCCTTCACCATCACCGGAGTGATCAAGTACAAAGAACATACGTGGAGTGATCCATCTGCCATTCATGCCTGGCCTCATGTTAAAGTTGTACTGATGGATAGTTGGTTGGGCACGGGTGTACACGAAAGCGTCACCGATAGAGAGGGTAATTTTTCAATTGTTATTCCTTATTTTAGCAAGTATTACGTTCAAATTATAGACGGGGAAGGGCTTCATCATAAAGCCAGTTTGGAGATTCAAAAGCACAAGGCGGAAACGAATGTCCATGAAATTGTGGTGGTGAAGGATATTTTTAAGCCTAATACTGGTAAGTAATATGAAGGAGCAAACGCAATTGCTGTCTTCTCAATGCGCTAAGGGATATTCCTTTATCACAGGGGTGTTGTTCCTACTGCTGCCCATAATGGGAATTGCACAGGAAAAGCAATCCATCCAAATTAAAACCTTCGATCAAAAACTTCAGGTTCTTCGAAATGTAGAAGTATCGCTGAATGGAAAAACATATGTTTCGGTGGGCAACAAAGGTGTGGCCATTGTTGAGTTAAATGTGCAAGATCTTCCCATTAAAACCGTTACTATTAAAGATGATAAATTAGAAGCCGCTTCGTGGAACTTTTCGAAGGGGATTATCGAGATAATCATTCGCCAGAAGAGTTACTCATTGATTCATTTTGTTGCGCGCTTTCCAAACGGGAATCCCGCATCGCAATACACTGTTTCATTTAAAGGCATTAAAACCATAACTGTACACACCGACCAAAAAGGTAAGTTTGAACTCCCGCTTGCATTGGAAGAGAAGGTTACCTCAGCTGAACAGTTTCACGTACAAGACTTACTGGTGACAAATGTCCAACTGTCTGAACTGGAAAACGTACTCCTGGTTGATTATCCAAAAATTGAAGATGCACTGAAACCAACTATAAAAGAGGAGCTCAGTGATTTCGATCTTTCAAGACTGGATTCAATCAAATCCCTCACTGTATTCTATGCGGTATTCAAAAACATCGCGATCAAAAATTTGACCGAGGAAGCCAGAGCTAAAATTGATGCTAAATTTTACCAACTGGTGTCCAGCAAGGAGGACTCCCTGGCAAGAAGCCACTCCAATTTCATGTCAAATATATCGGACTCGTCCTTTGTGACGGA
>JBJXFC010000018.1:0-13205 GCA_046153915.1 Flavobacteriales bacterium | reverse complement strand
GCAGCTCCTTTGCCCTGGTTTACCTGCTGACTGAAAAACTGAATCTGCTGTTCGGGATGTTCCTTTATATAGGCTTCTACAACGGATGCGGTCTTGTCTTTGGATGCATCATTCACGATGATGATTTCTTTTGAAATACCATTCACGAGCTGCACTTCAGAGATCTTATCGAGAATGGCCCGGATGGTGTTCTCTTCGTTGTAAGCAGGTATGAGGATGGACAATTTTTTCAACGCGCAGTATGGGGTATAAAGGTAAAACGGGGCGCGAAGATAGAAGATCACTCCTTTGCAGCAGTGGACACATCATTGAATAATCGTACTCTATCCTATATGGAGGTTTATTGCCGCCGATTGGCCAGCAGTGGGGGAGGTCCGCCGGTAAAGGGATTCCAGCGCCCGATGGACTTGGCTTCCATGCCCGCAGCACTCATCACGGCCCGATCGCCAAAACGTTCGCGCATTTTGTCCATGGCCTGATAGAGACTGATGCGTTCTTCTGTGTCGTCGAAGAGATTGATCTGATAATGTCCGCCCACGAGGTGACTGAATTTGACACCGATCAGTCTTACGAGCAGACGACGGTTGTAGAGTTTCTCAAACATCTCGAGCACGCGTGGCACGAGGGTATGATCCGCAGATGTATAGGCGATCTGACTTTGCAGTGTATGTGTCTGAAAGTCGGAATAGCGCACTTTGACTGTAACACAGGCCGTGAGTTTTTCTCCGCGTCGCAACTGGAACGCGAGGTTTTCGGTCATGGCAAGTAAGATGCCTTTGAGTTTAACCACATCGATAGTGTCCTGATCGAATGTGCGTTCGGTAGAGATAGACTTGCGTTCGTTGTAGGGAACAACAGGTGAGTTGTCGATGCCCTGTGCTTTTTTCCAGATCGTTGCGCCATTCTCGCCCAAAGCACGTTGCACCATTTCGAGTGGCATCTCCTGGATGGTGCGGATATGGCTTACACCCAGATTGCGCAATACCTGGTAGGTTTTATCTCCCACCATCGGAATTTTTTTGATGGAAAGGGGAGCGAGGAATTCGCGTTCGTTGCCGAGGTCTACTTTGATTTTGTTGTTGGGCTTGGCTTCGCCGGTAGCTACTTTCGATACGGTTTTGTTTTGCGAAAGACCAAATGAAATGGGCAGACCGGTTTCGCGAATCACACGTTCACGAAGTTCTTTGGCAAACTTGAAGCAGCCAAAGTATTTGTCCATGCCGGTGAGGTCACAGTAAAACTCATCCACCGACGTTTTTTCCAGAACAGGAACAGATTCACGTACGATATCGGTTACGAGGTCGCTGTACTTCGAATAGTTGCCGCTGTTGCCGCGGATGATAATGGCTTCGGGGCAAAGCATCTTGGCCATCTTCATGGGCATCGCACTGTGTACACCAAATGCGCGGGCTTCATAACTGCAGGATGCCACCACGCCGCGGTCGGAGGTACCTCCAATCAATACAGGCCTGCCCTCCAGTTTGCTGTCGAGCAAGCGCTCTACAGAGACGAAGAAGGTGTCCAAATCCATATGGATGATGGAGCGATCCTGCATTTTGACGTTGTGAAATGAGTAATAAAAACGGTACCGAAAGAAGTCCGGATTGTTTCAAAAGAAACAAGTTGCTTTTCGGGAAACGAAGGTAGTTCGCTTTTATGCGGGATGTTCGGCTGTGAAAAAAAATAGAGCAATGTTGAAAGCGCAGCCGTGCAGTCTATTTCGCAAACTTCGGAGTTTCAATTACTTCTACCACCGGGAAGGCTTTGGGGTAGTGTTTTTTGATAATCTCCAGGTGTTTTTCCATTTCCATGCGCGTTGGAAAATCGCCCACCTGTATGGCGTATTCAGGAACGATTTGTTTGGGGTACACAGAATAATTGAGTCCGAGACTGAGAAACTTGTTGCGCTCCGTCTTCATTTGTTCAGCTGTACCCACAAAAATCTGAATGCGGTAACCTTTCACATCTTTGAAACCGCGTTTGCCTTTTTCGATGTTGATAATAGAGGAGTCGGCCTTGATGGTGACGGTGCCCTGGGTATTGTCTGCCTGCGGATTGGAATCGGTATCTGTCGCTAAAACAAAAAGATCTGAATTCAAATTTTCGGAAACGGGATTGTTACCAGCGAAACTGCGATTTGTTCCAGACCACACTGTAAGAGCTGAAAGTGAGACTAAAAGGACAAAAACACAAGCAGATTTAAAAGCCATGATAACAAGATTTGGTGGATGTCAAAACTAAACGGGTTTAGGGTTGTTGTGCAAATGTACTTGGCAATATAAAAACCATGCCGAAGGGAAGAGAAAGGATGAACAATGGTTTCTTTAAAAGCTGTCAGAAAAGCTCTTTTTTGACGAAAATCAGACAGTTGGGTCATTAAGAATTCTTAACTCTTATTTAGACTAATTTTAAATTATGTGGAAAGTGGTTTAGGAACGTGCGTAGAGTAAAGGCTCATATAAATTTGCCGCGCGAATAAACCTGCCCGAATGCGTAAAACATCAGCAATTATGCGGCTTACAGAAAGTTTGAAGATCCGTTTTTTTACCTCGTTAATTCTTCTTTTGTCATTGAATCTCAGCGTGTTCGCCGGGGTTTTTGAAGGAGGTAATGCCGATAACGGAAAGAAATTATTTATCGGAAACTGTGCGTCTTGTCACAAGATCACAGACGAAATGTCCACCGGACCTGGTCTCAAAGACGTTGACAAGCGTTGGGCGGGCAAGGATGCCTTGATAGTGAAGTGGATACAGAATCCACCCGCTGTTATTGCCTCTGGCGATGCTTACGTTAAAGGACTGGTAGCCAAGTTCAATGGCGTAGTGATGACACCTCAATCGGTAACTGAAGCCGAAGTGAAGGACATCATGGCCTACATCAAAGCTGGTGATGTAGGAGGTCCTGTGGTTGTGACAGGTACAACTTGTCTTACACTGGAGCAGGTGTATGCAGAACAAGGCAAAAACGAAAGTGGAAGCGGCACCACCATTTGGTTTGTGATACTTGGAATCATCCTCGCCATCGTTGGTGTATCAGCGGCCAATATTTCCCGCTCACTTAAAAATTCGGCTGCAGAGCGCGATGGTCTGCCAATCGCTCCTGATCAAACCTACTGGCAATCGGCCAAGTCGTGGATGTGGAATAACAAGAAGTTTGTATCTGTGATAGGTCTGTTCCTCTTCTGTTACTTTTTTGTAGTTGGATACTCAGCATTGATGAATATAGGTGTCTACAGCGTAGGTGATGGATATACTCCAACTCAGCCTATTGCATTCTCACACGCCATTCACAATTGCCAAAACGAAATTGACTGCCAATACTGCCACAGCAGTGCATCCAAATCAAAACATGCCGGCATTCCTTCTGTAAACGTCTGTATGAATTGCCACAAGGGTATCAAAGGAAAGGATGATGTGGCAAAGGCAGAGATCAGAAAAATCTACGACGCTATTGGTTTCAACGATACTACACTTCAATACCGTGCGAACTACACTCAGAAGCCTATAGAATGGAACAAAGTGCACAATCTACCTGATCACGTTTACTTCAACCATTCACAACACGTTACAGTAGGACAAATCAATTGCAAAAACTGCCACGGTCCGCAGCAGATGTATACTGTAGGTCACATGCCAACTGCGGATGAGATCAACAACCAGGAAGATGTGGACGGATTGATCAAATTGGAGCGCGATCCTTTCACCATGGGATGGTGCTTGGAGTGCCACAACAAAGCAGGCATTGACATGGCAAGTTCAGAATACTATAAAGAGATGCACAGTCGCTTTAAAGCATCCGAACTCGGACAACGCACACTAAGAGATATTATGGAAGATGGCAACTCAACCGTTCGTGAAATGGGCGGATGGGAATGTGGTAAATGCCATTACTAAGAATTAATAATTAGAAAATTCGGACTGAACCATCAACATGGGAATGAAGAAAAAATACTGGACAGGAATGGATGAGCTGCACGATACGTCAGCCTCCAGAGAAGCCCTTACATCAGAGTTCAAACGCGAACAGTCAGTTGAAGATTTTCTTTCTGACAGCAAATTGCCGGAAACCAATACAGGTCGTCGCGACTTCCTGAAATTTATGGGTTTCAGTGTAGCTGCTGCCACACTTGCTGCTTGCGAAACACCTGTTGTAAAATCCATACCATATGTAGTTAAACCTGAGGAGATCACTCCGGGTATTGCCAATTATTACGCATCTACATACTATGATGGAAATGACTACGGTAATCTTCTCGTTAAAACGCGTGAGGGTCGCCCTATTTTTATCAAGGGAAATAAAGACCATGGATTGGGCAGAGGTGCGCTTTCATCACGTATCAATTCTTCGGTACTTGGTTTGTATGACAGTTCACGTTTGAAAGGTCCTGCAGGAAAAGACATCAATGGTTCGTGGAAGGCTTTGGATGATGCCATGATGGCTGCCCTCGGTTCCGCCGCCAGCATCCGCATTGTATCACAAACTGTAATTAGTCCTACTACCAAAAGAGCAATCAACGAATTCAGTGCGAAATACTCCGGCAAAGTTGAGCACGTTCAATACGACACCATTTCTTACAATGGATTGTCATCCGCTTACAATGGATCTATTCCATCACATCGTTTCGACAAAGCAAAAACAATCGTAAGCATCGGTGCCGATTTTCTCGGAACCTGGCTTACACCCAATATTTTCTCTACACAATACGCTGCAACCCGCCGCCCTGAAGGAAAGTGGATGAGCAAACACTTCCAGTTTGAGAGCACTATGACTCTTGCAGGAAGTAACAGCGATATTCGTGTTCCGATCAAGCCGTCGCAAGAAGGCATGGTAGCTGCGGCACTTTATGCTGCAGTAACAGGCGGAGCACCTATGAATGTAGAAGGTGCTGATAATGCAATCAACAATGCAGCATCCGAATTAAAAAAGAACAAAGGTGAAAGCATTGTAGTAGCCGGTAGCAACGATCCAATGGTTCAGGCCATTGTGAAAGGCATCAATCAGGCACTTGGCAACATTGGATCAACGGTAGACACCGCTGCATCAACCAATTTCTTCAAAGGAAGCGATGCTTCTATGAAGAAACTTGTAGAAGACATGAATGGTGGTAAAGTGGATGTACTTATAGTATATGGTGCGAATCCATCCTATTCATGGTATGACGCAGAGGCTTTCAACGCAGGTTTGCAAAAAGTAAAGTGTTCTGTTTCTTTTAATCTGTTTGCCGACGAAACAGGAAGTCGCTGCATGTATCAGGCTCCGGATCACCACTACCTCGAGTCGTGGAATGATTTCAGTCCGATGGCTGGCCGCACAGACCTTGCTCAGCCTACAATTACTCCAATGTACAATTCGCGCTACGCTCAGGAATCACTTCTGGTGTGGTCGGGCAATGGCGCTGCTTATTACGATTATCTCCGTTCTACTTATAACGGAAATTATACTTCAGCCGTTCGCAAATCGGACACGTCATGGCACATGGCAGTTCACAACGGAACCTTCAGTGCTGCACCGGCCGGAGAAGTTGTGATTGAAATGGAAGGCAATGTGACAATAGATGAAGCTATTGCAGCAGCAACTGGTGCAACAGCCATTATGCCTGCAGCTTCCATCAATCTCAATGATGCCATCAGCAAAGTTTCATCTGTTAAAGGTGGTGCTTTCGAAATGTCGCTGTATGAAATGGTAACCATGGGCAATGGTAGTCATGCCAACAACCCCATGCTCAACGAGACTCCAGATCCTATTACCAAAGTGACCTGGGACAATTATGTATGTATGGCACCTTCTGATATGGAAGCGATGGGCCTGCAGACATATATCGGACAATGCGATTGTGCTTCAGTAGTTAATGTTACTGTTGGAAATAAAACAATCAAACTTCCTGCATTCCCAACACCGGGTCAAAAAATTGGAACCATTGCCATTGCATTGGGTTTTGGACGTGGAGCAGGCAATGAGGAGATTGGAAGATCAGCATATCAAACAGGTGAAAAAGGATATCATCTAACAAGTGAAGGCGAGAAGCGTATGCCTATTGGGCAAAATGCATATCCCCTGGCCAACATCAGTGGCGAAACAGCCGTTTATGCTGCTTATGATGTAAAGATTGAAAAAACAAACGAGACGTATGGTATAGCAACTACGCAAATGCACAACACCGTAATGGGTCGTGATTCCGTAGTGAAAGAAACCAATCTCGCTGCCTATACTGCTGAGAAAGGCAAGGGCAAAGGCAATGCTTCATGGAATATGATGCATTCGCTGGCAGTGCACAAAGACATCAACAAAGACGGCGAAATTGATGCACGCGACCGTGAGAATATTCGTGAAGCGGATTTGTGGAGAGCACATCCGGTAGAAGGAGTTGGTCACCGTTGGGGATTAACCATCGACCTCAACTCGTGTATAGGTTGTGGATCTTGTATCACCGCTTGTCATACAGAGAACAACGTTCCTGTAGTGGGTAAAGATGAAGTATTGCGTCACCGCGATATGCACTGGTTGCGCATCGACCGCTACTTCTCTTCAGAATTTGAAACTCTTGAAGAAACAGAAGAAAAGACAGGAAAAGGAGCAATTGGCGCATACCGTCACATGGAGAATCCGGAAGAAAATCCGAAGACGGTTCACATGCCTATGATGTGTCAGCATTGCAATCACGCTCCTTGCGAAACGGTTTGTCCGGTTGCTGCTACAGTTCACAGCAACGAAGGTCTCAACAACATGGCTTACAACCGTTGCATTGGCACCCGTTATTGCGCGAATAACTGTCCATACAAAGTGCGTCGTTTCAACTGGTTCAACTATGTAACCAACGATAAGTTTGCGGTTGTGAATCCAGCTCAGGACGATACCATGCGTATGGTTTTGAATCCGGATGTTACAGTGCGCACACGTGGTGTAATGGAAAAATGCAGCATGTGTCAGCAACGCATTCAGGCTGGTAAACTCGATGCCAAAAAAGCGGGTACACCAGTTGAGGACGGAAAAATTCAGACAGCATGTTCTGAAGCATGTCCTACCAACGCCATCGTATTCGGCGACCTCAATGATCAGAAATCACAAAACGCCAAACGTGCAGGCGACGTTCGTTCATACCATTCACTTGAAGAAGTGGGTATCCAACCAAACGTATTCTACATGACCAAAGTGCGCAACGTGGAAGAAACCGAAGCCTAAACCAAGAAAGTAGTACGAGATGTTTAAAGAATCGAACATAAGAAAACCCCTTATCCTTGGTCACAAGACCTACCATGATATCACCAATGATATTGTAAGTCCGATCGAGGGTGCAGCTCCCAAACAATGGAAGAGAGCGTTTTTGATTGCGCTGATTGTTGCCACATATGGTATAGGATGTATTTTCTACGTTGTAGGTGTGGGTATCGGTTCATGGGGATTGAACAAAACAGTTGGTTGGGCATGGGATATCACCAACTTCGTATGGTGGGTCGGTATTGGTCACGCCGGTACACTTATTTCTGCGGTGTTGTTGTTGTTCCGTCAGCGCTGGCGCATGGCAATCAACCGCTCAGCTGAGGCGATGACAATCTTTGCGGTAATGATGGCGGCAGTGTTTCCGCTTCTACACATGGGTCGTATCTGGATGGGATACTGGACACTTCCACTTCCAAACCAATTTGGTTCACTTTGGCCCAACTTCAACTCAGCATTGATGTGGGACGTATTTGCGATCTCAACATACTTCTCCGTATCACTCGTATTCTGGTATATCGGTCTTATTCCTGACTTTGCGACCATTCGTGATCGCATGGTGAAACCTGGCAAAAAGAAGATCTATTCTATTCTGAGTTTCGGATGGAGTGGAAGAGCAAAACATTGGACTCGATTTGAAGAAGTATCTCTTGTATTAGCAGGCATAGCCACCCCACTTGTATTCTCGGTTCACTCGATTGTATCCATGGACTTTGCAACTTCAATCATTCCGGGTTGGCACGCTACGATTTTCCCTCCATACTTCGTATCAGGTGCTATCTTCTCTGGATTTGCGATGGTGCAAACGTTGTTGTTAATCATGCGCAAGACCATGAGACTCGAAGCGTATATCAACCTGCGCCACATTGAGTACATGAATATTGTAATCATTGTAACCGGTTCTATAGTAGGTGTAGCTTACCTCACGGAGTTGTTTATGTCGTGGTACAGCGGAGTTGAATACGAATCGTATGCATTCATCAACCGTTTCTCTGGTCCATTGGCCTGGTCGTATTGGTGCATGATGACATGCAACGTAATTTCTCCACAGCTTTTCTGGTTTAAGAAATTGCGCACCAATCTTGGCTTCACATTCTTTATGTCGATTATCGTAAATATCGGTATGTGGTTTGAGCGTTTCGTAATTATCGTGACGTCAATTCACCGTGATTATACTCCAGCTGCATGGGGCGAGTTCAAAGCGACTTCCATCGATATCGGTGTATTCATCGGAACCATCGGAATATTCTTCACTTTGTTCCTGTTGTTTGCCCGCTACTTCCCAGTGTTGGCATTGAACGAATTGAAGACCATTCTGAAAACCTCGGGTGAGAGTTATAAAAACGAAACAAAGCATTAATAACAATACAAGTAGAAAACTATGGCAAATAAGGTTTTCCATGTGATGTACGACGATGACCAGAAGCTGCTTGATGCGGCTAAGGAACTGGTATCTAAAGGCATTCACGTAAAAGATGTTTTCTCTCCATTCCCGATTCACGGATTAGATCCGGTAATTGGTGTGAAGCGCACACGTCTGGCTATTTGTGCATTCATGTATGCCTGCACAGGTACACTTCTCTCTATTATAGGAACATGGTATTTTATGGTGAGCGACTGGGACTGGAATATTGGTGGTAAACCCAATTTTACCTGGATTGAAAATGCCCCGGCGTTTGTCCCGGTGATGTTTGAGTTCTCGGTGTTCTGTGGTGCCCACGGAATGGCCATTACTTATTTGTTGCGTAACGGAACATTGCCCGGTATGCCTGCTACTAACCCTGATCCACGCACTACGGACGATAAGTTTGTGATGGAAATTACAACGGAAGAAAACCACATGTCAGTGCAGGATTTGGAGGCATCGATCCGCGACACAGACGTTTATGAATTAAGCATTAAGGATTATTGATATGATTCATTCAAGATACATATTCGGTCTTGCTGTAATAAGCTCAGTTATGTTTACCGCTTGCAGTGAAGACGACAATGCACCAGGAGTTGAGTACATGCCAGACATGTATCGCTCGCCGGCTGTTGAAGCGTATATAGACTATGGAACCAACGAAACCATGGACTGGACGCAAGTGAGAAAAGATGAGGCTGGAATTACTCCGGTTCTTTCAAAAACACCACCAGTTGGGACTGTACCTTACATGGGTACGGATGAAATGGCCGTTTTTGCCATGCCATATCCATTGGACGACACGCCAGCGGATTATGAGCGTGCCGCCTTGGAAATTCACAGCCCAATCACTGCAACAAAAAAGAATGTTGAGCGCGGAAAAGCCATTTATACATTGATGTGTACTCATTGCCATGGTGCAGAGGGTCATGGAGATGGTGCTATTTCGAAGAATGGCCTTATACAAGGTATTCCGGACTATGCGACCAAATTGAAGGATCTTCCGGAGGGAAAGATATTCCATTCGATTACATACGGTAAGAATTTGATGGGTCAGCACGCATCTCAGATATCTACACAGGAACGTTGGCAGCTTGTTGAATATGTGAAGTGTTTACAGCAAGGAATTGCGACTCCGGAATACGATGCAAACAATATGCTGAAGTTAGCCCCAACTGCTGCTGCGGCGCCGGACACACTAAAATAATCAGAATAACAATCATTAATCGCACGACAGACCTGCATGGCACACGATAAATTGCATTTTGAACTTCCCTCAAAGACCAGGAATTGGGCATTGATTCTGATGGCTTTGGGCGGCTCGGTTTCTATCCTGGGCTGGTTTATGGATCACACTGAACACCATCAGTACTGGTGGGCAACCTTGCTCATTTGCGCATTCTTCTTTTTTGCTGTCTCGTTAGGAGCATTGTTTTTTTACGCAGTGCAGTATGCCGCAGAGGTAGCGTGGTCTTCTCAAATCAAGCGGGTATTTGAAGCGATGTATGCCTATATACCAATCGGTTTGGGTATTGTAGCGTTGATTTTGTTGATAGGGCAATTGCACGGCCACCATTTATACCATTGGATGGATAAGGCAACGATGGATCCAAATAGTCCGGCATACGATGAAATAATAGCCGGGAAAGGAGCGTACCTCGCCCCATGGTTTTTCTGGTTGCGTGTTTTGATTTACGCAGGTGTGTTTATTGGATTTGGTTATATGTTTAGAAAATGGTCTATACAGGAAGACAGTGCCCCAAGTATCGAACTGCATTTGAAACAACACCGCCGCAGTGCATTGTTCCTCGTATTCTTTGCTGTGTTTTCTTCTACCATCGCATGGGATTGGCTGATGAGTATTGATGTACACTGGTTCTCTACTATGTATGGCTGGTATATATTCAGCGGAATGTGGGTGACCTGTATGATTTTCGCCACACTCATGGTATTGTGGTTGAAAGGAAAGGGGTACCTGGCCAATGTGAATGACTCACACATCCACGATATGGGTAAATGGGTATTTGCAATAAGTATGTTGTGGAGCTATCTGTGGTTCTGTCAATATATGTTGATCTGGTATTCTAACATTCCAGAAGAGGTTACATACTTCAAAGAACGTTATGAGAATTACATGGCCGGCATGTGGGCTGTTTTCTTCTGCAATTTCGCAATCCCATTCTATGTGTTGATTGCACGCGATGCAAAACGCAATACAAAGTTCCTTACCCGTGTTGGTGTTATTATTTTTATCACACACTTCCTCGATTTGTGGATGGCGGTGATTCCTGGTACTAACCATGGCCATGAATTGGCACACGGTGCAAGCACATTTGAAACGATCTGGTTTTGGATTTTCACTTTTGGAATGTTCCTTGGATTTTTGGGACTGTTCCTGTTTGTTGTTACCAAAGCGCTTACCAAAGCACGTCTCATTCCGATCAATCATCCGTATCTGAACGAGAGTGAGAACCACCACATTTGATAATAGAGAGAATAGCAAAACGAGTTAACGCGTAAGAGATATGAAACTGCTGATAATACTAGTCATCGTTCTGGCCATCATTGCGATAGTGCAACTGACCAAAGTGTATGATCTCACAAGAAGTCTTCGTAAAACAAAAGAAGAAGACATCAGCCCTGCTGACAATAAACTCAATGCCAACCTGATGTTGGTGTGGATGTTTGTTTTCTTTATTGGAACAATAGTGCTGTATGCCAAATATCAGGATTATTTACCGGAGCCGGCGTCAGCTCATGGTGTGGATGTAGACTGGCTGATGAATATCAATATTTGGATGATCACTGTCATGTTCTTCTTGATGAATGCAGCGCTCTTCATTGTTGCCTGGAAATTCTACTATCGCAAAGACAGAAAGGCCCGCTTCTTCTCGCATGATAATCGTCTGGAGATGTTGTGGACAGGAATTCCCGGTGTTGCCATGGCTTTTATCATTGTTTTCGGATTGATTACCTGGCAAAAAATGACTGGTCCGGCTTCACCTGATGCGTTGCAAATTGAAGTTTATTCTCGTCAATTCGACTGGACAGTGCGTTATCCCGGAGCAGATGGAGAATTTGGTGCGGCGAATTTTAATCTGATCTCGGGAGATAATCCAATGGGACTTGTAACAACAGAACGGGTTACCAAACGCATTGCAGAATTGAACGAGGAAATTGAAAAGGTTGAAGCAGAATTGGCTGAAAACAAGAAGGCCCCTATTTACCCTGTATCTTATGTAGAAGCTTTGGAGGATAAAATATATCGTTTACAACGTCACAAACAACGCATACTGGATTTAAATGAAAGCAAAACAGATAGTGGCGAAAGTGATTGGACTACTGGATTTGATGATAATGTGGTGAAAGGAGAACTTCACTTGTGTGTGGGGAAAGAAGTAGAATTTATTTTCCGCTCACAGGACGTGATTCACTCCGCTTATATGCCTCACTTCCGCGCTCAGATGAATGCTGTGCCTGGTGTTCCAACACGTTTCAAAATGACGCCGACCATCACAACCTTAGAGATGCGCAAGAAGCTGAAGAACGACAAATTTGACTATATTCTTTTGTGCAATAAAGTGTGCGGTTCAGCGCACAATAACATGCAGATCGCTGTTATTGTAGAAGATTCAACTTCTTATTCCAATTGGTTGAAAGGACAAAAGACGTTTATACCAAAAGCGGAACCCGCCAAAGCGGACTCAACAACAACAGCTGCAGAGCCAATAGCTCAGGTGGGCAAGTAATAGAACGAAACGAAAATATTTATTTTTTGAAGATATAAGATGGGAGCAACAGCAGAACACGGACATGGTCACGACCATCACCATCATCAGGAATCATGGGTATCGAAATACGTCTTCTCACAAGACCATAAGATGATATCCAAGCAATTTCTGGTAACCGCCATTTTTATGGGCGTTATTGCGGTGATGCTGTCTTTATTTTTCCGCCTACAACTCGGTTGGCCAGGTGAGAAATTCGGAATCCTAAACTTTTTCCTTGGCGACAAATGGGCACCAGAAGGAGTACTTGATCGGAATGCTTATCTGGCGCTTGTTACAATACACGGAACGATCATGGTATTCTTTGTATTGACTGGCGGACTTTCGGGAACATTTGCCAATCTTCTTATTCCATTGCAAATTGGTGCGCGCGATATGGCAAGTGGATTCCTCAATATGCTTTCTTATTGGGCATTTGCAATATCGAGCGTAATCATGGTTGCCTCGCTTTTTGTCGAAGGTGGTGCAGCCAGCGGAGGTTGGACAGTGTATCCGCCGCTTTCAGCTTTGCCGCAGGCAATGCCAGGCTCTGGCACGGGTATGACGTTGTGGTTGGTATCCATGGTTTTCTTCATTGCATCATCACTTCTTGGTGGTTTGAATTACATTGTTACCATCATCAACCTTCGCACAAAAGGAATGAGGATGACACGTTTGCCTCTTACTGTATGGGCTCTTCTTGTTACCGCAATCCTCGGTGTACTTTCTTTCCCGGTGCTTGTTTCAGCGGCGGTATTGTTGTTGATGGACCGGGGATTTGGAACAGCATTTTATCTGAGTGATATCTTTATTGGCAG
>JBJXFC010000405.1:0-3894 GCA_046153915.1 Flavobacteriales bacterium | reverse complement strand
CGACTTTTTCACCGCAGAGGCCCAGAGTTCGCAGAGGAGTCACAGAGGCTAATCCAACTAGCATTTGTTTATCTATATGGCAGATGCACCTTTGCGCACTTTGCGCGTTTTTTCTTTGCGCACTTTGCGGTTACAAAAATTAGCCCTTGTGACCAAAAAAGTAGCTAAAAAACACGTGAACTTTTCTTGAAAACACAAAATCCTGTTCACAGAAGCGTGAACTTTTATTTCTGGCACAAAATTTAGTTCACAGGAAATGGTAAAAGAAAATTTACTATGTCAGAACTTGCAACCATTCGCAAAAAGCTAGGGCTCTCACAATCGGAGATGGGAGCATTGTTAGGCCTGAAAAAATCGGCCATCTCAATGATTGAAAATGGCAAGCGACGACTTTCCCGCGAGAGCTCCAAATTATTGTACCAAATTACTGACCGCTTCGAATCCTGGCAGCATCTTGAAATGCCACCGGATGGTGCCCTTCTTGCGCTCGAAGAAGAAATGAAAGTTGAATTACAGAAATCGCTACACCACAAAGTCTCGAAACTCACAATCAGCTATGAATTACTGAAAATACGCATCGGGAATATGAAGGTGGAATTTCAGAAGGCTGAAAAGTCATTGATTAGTCTATGGCAACAAAAGAATCGACTTGACAACAGTAAATTGAAGTACCTGGAAAAGAATCTTATCAAGGCCCGCAAGAAATACCTGGCGAATCATCCGGAGCGACAGGCTGCTTTGGAGCTGGAGTCAAAGGTGCTGAAGGCAAGTCTTGAAATGTATGTTGAGGGATTGGAGGATGAGGTGTTGCGGGGGCAAGTTGCTTCTGTCATCGCTTAGCATTCAATCTGAAAATGATATTTTCAAATGTGAAATGATTCCCTCGATCCATTCTAGACTTCCGGTCCATCAGATCTTGGCTTAATCTCCTGCCCTGCCCAAATTCCCAAAAACCGCTCATTATTCGTAACCGTGATTCGCTCCCAGTAGCGAGATAAATAATTTTTTGCATTTTGGAAAAGGGTCAATTCGGTGTCTTCCCGTTCTGTCATGAAAAAATCTGTGCCGAACAACACTCTGTCGCCAAGAGGTCTTCCCTGCGAATCCAGGGTTTCCATTAATTCCAGAATTGGAAGCAGAATTTCCTTTTTGCCCAATTCACTAACGGTATACGAAATATCGGTATACAATGAAGGATATTGAATCATCATTTCCTTAATTCTCTGGAACCAGAGTTGGCGATCAATTTTCCGGATTTCAATAAGTTCAGAATCATTCAAAGCGAGTTCGGGGTCGATTTCCGTATTACCACCCATGTGAGCCAGACATAGCTTAAGATTGGGAAATTGTTCCAGGAGAATTACATAATTCTGTGGATGACTAAAGAGATCGCATGCGAAATCATTGTTTCCTCGACTATCGTTTTTAATCCAATTGGATTTGCCACGGTATTGCAAAATTCGTTGTTGGATTTCGATCAAATTGGTCTTGATCGTTTCGTTGAGAACTGTCCTATTTGAAACAATCGACGATATATCCGAAGGTATCAAATCTTCAATATGTGGTCCGATGTATTGAGAGCCCACCCTCGTTGTATGCGTCATTACCGGAATTTCATACCTCGCAGCATATTCAAAAATCTCGTATAGTCTTCCATCAAACGGAAAAAATCCGAGAGCCGGATAAAGTTTAAGGCCGCTGTAATATGGATAAACGATATTGTCTTTTTTAGTAAATCGCAGAATTTTATCCTTTGCCCAGGTCAGTCCTTCCTGACCCTTCAAATGCCTGGGATCAATACCGAGAAACGGAAATGCCCGATCTGGCATATGCCTCTTGAGATCATCAATATTGGCCAATTGCGTTTTGAAGTCCATTCTCTCCGGTGGCACCGTATCCATGTAGTCCATATTCATCGTTAGAATTACAATTCGCGCTTGGGCATCGAATGCATTGGCAACCTCCAGTTCTTTATTAAAAACGTCATGTTGGGTCTCTAGCAAACCAATATCGAGAAATGACAAAAGCTTCAAAGTTTCCTTCTTCTTCAAATTGCCCAGAAAGCGACCGCCGGGACCATTGATAAATCGAATGGCTTTACGAACACCTTTCGCACGTAGGACAGCAAGAACAGTTTGAGGGAATCTTCTTACAAACTTTTTGGGAAGCATTCTCAGAAAATTTCCGGGCACACATTTGTCTGTGAAGACATGGATGTGAATATTTATCAGCGATCCTTTTGGCATGTTAGTTTTCTTTAGATGTTTTGAGTCCACCGCGGCGAAGGTTTACGAGTTTAGACAACAGGTCAAACCAAAACGGCGCTCCAAATGACAATGAAAATACTGAAATGATCATTCCCACTATATACATTGCGATTGCTTTAGAACCTCCCATTCGTCGGGCAACAAAATAATCTTCTGAATTGCCAGGGTACTCTTCGGAGTCCTTTTGCAATGACGCTGCGGATTTACTTTTCTCACCTAAGCTTTGGTCAACGTTTTTGCCCTTTTTCCAGCTTAGCGGTGCTTCATTGCGACTATATCCGATAGGCAATATGGACAATTCCCTCGCATACGACTTGCGCAGATCCTTTAGAGAATCGGTTGTTTGGTTTTCGATACCAGCAAGTCGCGTCATCATGGAGTCGAGCGTGAGACTATCCTTTTTGCTGATTATCTGCAAAAGATTCTTCGATTCCTTCGGCTTGATAGAATCCACCCTGGCGCTATCGATCTGGATGTTAGCAACCATTTCAAGCAGTTCCTTCGAAGTGAATTCTGTCTTTCCCTGAGCTTCCATCTGATCCACCATTTGAGTCGCCTGGCTGTTAAGTTCAGCTCGCAATTGAGGCTCTGCGATGATTTTTTTGAGCATGTAGATACTGTCCACATTCAAAAAAACAACGACAATCAAACTAAAGAAAATCAACGGCAGACGTTGCTTTCTTTTATAAACAAAGGAAGCCTGCGTCATGTGATCATCAAACCAACCTTTGATCAGGCCTTTGAGTTGGTCAGCATAGTCTGTTTTCTCCACATTGTTATTTCCTCCGGCCTTCAGATGAAAGCCTTCAAGGATATCGCGTAACGGACTCGGCTGCATTTGATTCAGCGATTCTCGGAATCTTACTTGTAAACTTGCATTCGTGAGATCGGGGCCAGTGTCCGTGTCGGCAAATCGCAAACCGTTCTCCGTTTCCTCCAGTTTTAATGCGTTGAGGTGATAGGTTCTGGAGACAATGACATCCACCAGAGCATCAGAGAAGGTGTTAGAGGCGATATAACCAGTGGCCACTTGTTCGTCCCAGCGAATAAAGATATGCCACCAACTGGTATTGGTCTGTTTGAGTTTATCGATGGAAGGATGATTGTACAGCAATTCGCCGTAGTTAAGATTGGTAGGATCATTTAGAATTTTGACAATACTTTCATAGAGAAATTTTGATCTTCTCCCGACGTATGAAACATACATTTCACTCAGCAGGGAAACCAAAATAGAAAGCATGGCATAGACAAAAACGATAGCAATAAGCACTTCGATAATCTGAAGATTAAACATTTCATTCATGACAATTAGTTTTAAGGTTAAGTGGTACCAATTGATTCTTTCAATCAATCAGCTAATCAAAAGTAAACAAAATACCGCACCCCGCAAATAATTCTGCATTAAATCCTGGTACCCACTCCTATAGCCGGCAACAGCGCATCGCACCATTTCAGATAAGAAACTTTTTGGAAGACTAATAGCATCCGCCAAACAATTATTTCGCAGCCCGAATAAAACTGCCGATTTTTTCCTATTATCGTGCAAACTATTAATCACTATTTTATGTCGGAACTTGCACTCAAACTCATTGCCGAAAACAAAAAGACGAAAAATCCGAAATTGGAT
>JBJXFC010000384.1:0-4609 GCA_046153915.1 Flavobacteriales bacterium | reverse complement strand
CGAGCCATTCGTGAATAATACATCCAATATGCCCGCTGGAGCTTATGTGCTCAAACTAACAGACCTTGAAACAGGTTGCCAAATGTCTTATCACCTCCTTATTGAAAGTGAGGACTGCTGTGAAATTACTTTAATCGAATCAGCCTACGATGGTTGTTTGGCTAAGTATAAATTTAATGTTGATTCTGAATGCGAATCACCGACCATAAATGTGGTTGTGCTGGACCCTAATGGCACGCCAGTGGCTTTCGACGAGAGTTTTTGGGCCGGAGTTCAGGATGTAAGCTTTGAAACTACAATCGAAGGTGACTACACGGTGGACATAACGGTATTCTGTGAGTCAGAGAATCCATGCGGCAATATATCCGTGAGTGTTACCAGTGATCCCGAATGCTCGTCTACTGTAGAGCCTGATTGTTTTGCAATATGGGACGACGAAGTTGTGAATAACTACAGAATGGAGGGCAATGCTTTGATTGCTCATCCAAATTCCAACACGTTTTCAGTTCTTGGTAGTGTTCATGATGTTTCCAGTGGTGAATTGAATTACTACTGGACTCATTTAGATTTGGAGAGCAATAATATCGCTTATCAAGCCTTCGGTAATGCTGCTCTCACAACATCAACGGACGAATATGTTCTGGATGCAGTTGAGCACAATGGCTACATCTACAATGTGGGCTATGGGCAATATGATGATGGAAATGGAATGCACGAATGTTTGATGATATCCAAGATTGATCTGGCCGATGGATCCCTTTCCGCAAGTAAGAGATATAGTTTGAGTAATTCTTCCAATGAAAGAGCCACCAGCATCGACACCTATGTAAATTCGAATGGCGAGACACAATTGATCGTCGCTGGATATACAGATTTGGATTTTAGCCGCGGTGTGAATGCGTTTGCCACCAGCTTTTCACTTAGCCTCGACATAACAACTGAGTTCTTCTTATACGACGTGAATAACAGAGACAACTTTGTGTATGAAGTCAAAAATGTAAGTCAGGCTTCAGTCTTTGTGCTGGTGGGTAAAGGCATGATTGGGCCTTCAACATTTGAAGCATCAGCGCTGATGTTGGACTACAACTTCAACATTGTGGATGAATTCACTTTCTATAAAAAACCTTCGGAGATAACAAGCGTAGCCTTTGACGGAAACGAACTGTATTTCGTAGGTAATTACATTGCGGATGTGGATGAGAATATTACGAAGGCAATGATTTTCAAAACCGGACTAAGCTGGGATTCGAATACGAGCTTCACAACACTGGAGAATACCGGTGATAGTGAAACATTTGATTGGGCCAGAGATATCGTTATTCACGATTCGGAACTATATATCGCCGGTCAGAGTGGACTGGGGGGTACGAGAGGACTGCTGATCAAAGTTGATCCAGGTGAGGGTGAGCTTGAGGAAGAGTTTCAGGTGGTTTGGTCAAAACAAACAACGACAAAACACACAACGTTGAAGGCCATTTCGGACATTCTGAACTCGGATGGTAGCAGCAGCATTATTGCAGTTGGTGACACTCAGAGCCAAGGTGAAGATGCAATAGCTGTTGTTCATTCGGATTTGGATGGAAACACATGCTGTCTGGAAACCACCACAGTAATAACTGATCAAGTCGATGTTGAATTGACTACCGGTTATACGAGAGGTTTTAAAACACCAAACTCAACTAATTTGCTAACAGGTTCCGCAAATTATGCAACCCTACCTATGTGCGACCCTCTATTAAAAAGTGCAGAAGTTGCGTTAATGGTATCGTCACCGAATGCGAGCTTAAATGTTGTTCCAAACCCCAACGACGGACAGTTCGAATTGATGCTGTCTGCCCAGGGAACCTGGTTGACGGAAGTGGTGATCATTGATGCGACAGGGCAAGAGATCTTCAAGTCAAAATATCCCGCAAAGGATCACCTGCGCTCTGTGTCGTTAGGATCTAATTTAGGCTTGAAGTCGGGTATGTATCTCCTTCATGTTCGATTATCTAACGGTGAAGAACTGTCAACTCGTGTGGTGGTTGGCCGGCAATAACCATGCTCATTCATTCGCAGGGCTGCTCGTTTCGGGCAGCCCTGCTTGTTTAAACCCTAAAATAAGCAATAGGATTAGTGCCGAATTGCAAAAGATCGGGTGAGGAAGCCCGCATTTAAAAGGGTATTTTATTATTTCCTGTGAAAAAACGTAACCCTTCGGAATAGACTGCGTTTTAGAGGGCAATACAAATATCAGTTTATGACGATGCAATTCCCTCAACCCAAAGGCACGAAGTACGAAATCGGAGAAAAGCCACGCGTGCTCTATCTGGACGATGATGACTCTAATCTCATCAGTTTCAGGGCAAATTTCCGGGATCAATTCGAAGTTCACACCACCAATAATCCAGTAGAAGCCTACAACCTAGTTGGCGAACAACATATCGAAATAGTAATTACCGATCACAATATGCCCAGCATGAGTGGGGTCGAATTCTTAGAAAGTATCTCTGACCACTATCCCGCTGTACAGCGCATTCTCTTGACCGGCTTCACAGAATTGGTACCCGTGATGGAAGCGGTAAACAAAGGCAAAGTTTTTCGCATTATCGCCAAGCCATTCAACATGAAAGAAATTTCGCGCATGGTTACTGAAGCATGGGATCAATTCAAAATAGTATTCGAAAGAGAAAAACTTATTCAACAACTGACGAGACAAAATCAGCAGTTTGAGTTTATTCTTCGTCAGCGATTGCTCACCTGATCGACTTTTTTCATACCGCTAGAATTAAATAATAACCTCGGACCTCATCTGTAATCAGGTGAGGTTTCTTTTTGACATTATTCTACCTTCTAAATCATCTTTCAGGTTGTTGTTGGAAGAATACCGCTCAAACAACACATCTTAATCACGTGCACTTCTATTGAAAATAACATAACCGAAGTTAAAAATTACACTCCAGGGAACTTCCTTTTGATCGTAATAATTGGCACTGAGGCTTATGGGACCAAGCGGTGAATGGTAAATCATTGCTGCACTTGCCAAATAAAACTGTTTCAGCTCATAGACATATTCTGCTTCTTTCAGCGAATTCGAAACAATTCTTCCAAAAGCATTAAAAACAAAACCTTCGGCGCGTAAATCAAAATTTTTGGATAAAGACAGCACACCCATCAAGCCACCTGCCGCATAATTATGCGCTCTGAACTGCGGCATAAAATACGTTTTACTTTCTGGTATTGGCGTGAATGAAGGTGCTGCAATAACAGAAGAAGAATAATTATTAAAGAATTCCTGCGTGCTGGCAACCCCTTCGAGCATAAAACCCAATCGGAATTTATGTACAGGTAGAAAATAATTGGTATAATTTATTTTCGCAGTAATCCAATGATGATAGTCTACAAGGGTATCCTTAACAGGGTTTGTGCTGCCCGGAATATTTGATTCTTTTCCGGTAACCCATTTTGCACTGAGGTTTAAAAAGGTACCTTTATTGGCATATTGTTTTCGGTTTAAGGTATTTCTTTCCCAGGTTGCCCGGAAGATGCCGGCATCAAAAACCGTGCGGTCTGCAGTATCAACACTGGTAAAAGAAGATGTCTGGTAATACTCATCAAACATAATAGCATAAATGGCATCTGCACGAAGAACACCTTTGTTACCCGCGGGAGCTGAGAGTGTCAGATTTCCGAATCGCTCGTTCAACAAAATATAGGATGGCTTTACATCTTCAAAAAAAGTGGCGAGGCTCTTGTAATAATCCCATCTGTTGAAGGTAAATCCTCCGTTGATTGCAAATGGATACTGACTTGGAATATCCCAACGAATATCTCCGTTTACGGACCCGTAAAATCTTCCGAAATACGAATTCGCCGAGAAGGTCGCCGAAGTCTTTCCAAAATAATGGTATTGTAAACCAATAAAACCGGTATTGATAGAACGCGAGGAGAAATTTCCGCCAAAAGACATGTGCAGATCACGCTCCTTTTTCACATCCAGAATGAGCGCATACATTCCTGTGCCCGGATTTAATCTTGCTATCGGAAAAATGCTTTTGATTTTATCATCATCAAATACCCGGAAATAAGGTGTTTTGATTTCGCTTAAAGGTCTTGGTGCATTTTTTCTACCGAAAATTTTACGCACATAATTATTCTGCGTACGCTCCAATCCTTCTATCTCGACACTTTCTATAATCAGCGGTTTGAACTTTTTACGGAATGCAGCCCGACCAGCATTTTTTTCTTCGAGTGTGACTCTTCGTGAAATAAACGCTCTCATCTTTGAAAGACTATCGAGTGCAGCGAAATACCCCTTATCCGAAGCTTGCTGCATATTGTCGAAATCAAAGGTCCCGATGGATTGCACATCGGGCACGACAACAAGCATATTTTCACAGAGTTGTTTGAATTCCGTCCGGAAAAGAATCATGCTTTGAAGTTGCGAAAAAATATCATCTTCCTGCGGGCGTGTTGTCTCGCCACTCACATTGCATCCAATAATCACATCGGGCATAAATTCATAATACATGACATCGGATGTAAAATTATTGTAGATTCCACCATCATACAACAATGCACCATCGACTCTGCGCGGTGGGAGATAAAAGGGATATGTACACGAAGCCCT